>DASPUC010000049.1 GCA_035623075.1 Nitrospiraceae bacterium
GGCCCTTGCTCAGGGCGACTTCGGCTTCACGCAATTTGGCGAGGATCTGTTCGACGGTGTGACGGAAACGTGGCATATGGCCCTCCTTTTGGCCCGACCCTAACATACAGGGTGGACCGGATTAAGGGGGCTAGGTCACTAAGGTCAAGGCATATCAGTTGTCCAACGGGTGGATTCACTGCGCTTCAATAAGATTTGTTTTTGAATCATCACATGTCGACACAGAACCGTATGAAATCTCTGAGATTCACGAATGACGAACCCGGAGGGGTTTTGAACATTCCAAAACGGACTGGTTTTCGAGTCCCAACACCTTAGTAGGGGGGTCTTTCTTCTGGCGGTGCTCGACTTTATAATCGGCTTGGCGATCTTCCTGGCTGTGAAGCAGATGAAGGGACTGAAAACACCTGAACTGCAGGGGCTGAGACCACGAGAGCCTGTCCCTACTTATGTCTCGACCATACCTGATCACACGACCAAATGTACGCACCGTACGTCCAACATCTAAGGTGTACTGTGATCAATCCGAGAGAGACCACTCGTTTCAATATCAACAGGCAAAAGGAGACCACCATGAACGTTAAAAAGATCTTTGTCTTGGCCGTCAGCATGCTGGCCATCGCCGGCAATGCTGGAGCCATCGATTTCGGTGCCATCTGCTGCGATGGCGGCTATGAATACCGCCACCCTTCAGCGTGGGAAAAGGAACAGCAGCGGTTGAGAGATGGACTGGCTGCCGCACAGAAACAGCTGGCCGATCGCGATCGTGAAATCGCCTCGCTCCGTTCTAGTGCCAATGATTCCCTCCGATCGGCCCAGACCGAACTTGACCGGTCGAAGTCACGCGTGGCGGAACTTGACCGGCAGCTAGCCGATCGGGATCAGGAATTGGCAGCACTCCGAACCAAGGCGGGCGATACGTCACAATTAGCCAGCCAGCTCTCTGCTGCGAACAGCGACAAGGACCAACTCGCAGCCTCATTGGCCGCCGCACAAGCGCAAGTCGCGGCGCTCCAGGCTGGGGCGGGAGACAAGGACAAGCTTGCAGCAGACTTGGCCGCCGCGAACCAACGGGTCACGGAACTCGAATCCCAGCTTGCTTCTGCACAGTCGCAGGCTTCGAGTCTCCAGGCGGGAGCCACTGAAAAAGACAAACTCGCCGCAGAGCTCGGAGCTTCGAAGCAGCGTGTGGCTGATTTAGAGAAACAGCTGGCTGATCGTGATAAGGAGCTTGCGGGGCTCCGCGGCGAGCTTTCCGCCGAGATGGCGAAGCTCACTGAGGCGCAACGGGGGCTCATCCGGGCGCTGCGGCCGGAGATCGCGCAAGGCAACATTATGGTGGATCTCAATAATGAGCGTCTCCTGATCAATTTGGCTTCTTCGATGCTGTTCGGGTCGGGCGAAGATCAACTCAAGCCGGCCGGAACAGATGCGCTCAAGCGAGTCGGCGCCATTCTGAAGGACTACCCCGAGTACAAGGTGGAAGTGGATGGGCACACCGACAATTGGCCGATCCGGAGCTCGCTCAAGAAGCGATTCCCAACCAATAAGGAATTGTCAGAAGCCCGTGCCGCGAATGGGGTTACAGCCCTGGCAGAAGGCGGTGTGTCGACAGGTACCATCACTTCTGCTGGCTACGCTGACACAAAGCCGGTCGCACCCAACACGACGGATGAGGGTCGTCAGAAAAATCGCCGCGTGGAGGTTCGAGTAACTCCGAAATCCTAAGGGCTGACGACCTCATCAAGAATCCTCGATCCCTAGGAGGAAGGTGGTAGAGCTCACAAAGCGAGCACCATCGGCTCCTCCTAGGGGGCGAGCTTCGCAACTTCTTTGTGAATACCTAGATTGTGAGAGGCTAGTAGAACATGATGGGACCGAACCGGGCGCTGCTTATCTTCCAGGCCACTCGCTGACGGGTGTCTCAGCTTGGTTCAATGCTTGAGGATCTTTCTTATACGCAAAACGTTCTCTACAACCTCGGGATCGTTTTTGTTGTCGGTGTAGGCCTTTAAAAGCTTGTAGTCTGCCAGGCAGAGATTCGCTAATTCGTCCCTGGACTTCAAGTCTGGGCTTTCCTTGACCCATCGGGAAAATCCGCGTTTGGTCTCCTCAAAATACGATGATTGTTTGAATTGTTGCATGACCTCCGGGAAGGCATCGTGAAATCCCGCGAGGACGAGTTCGAATTGCGCCGCTTCCTCTGACCCCACCTGTTCGCAGAGTTCCCGACCCCCGTATGTCAATGTATAGAGTCGTCCGACGAGTTTCGACTCCAGGATGTCGGGGGCTCTGGAGGGCTGGGCTTTGGCCATTTGAGGCATGGACATGGTATCAACGCTCACCTCGGTCCTGGAATTCGGCACCTGTGATGCCGGGGCGTCCTGGGCGAGAAAGATAGCGATTAGAATCAGACCAATCATGAAGCGGTACATATAGACATTCTCCTCGATTGAGCTTCTCACATGGCCATCGGACTCGATGTGTACGCGAGCCAATTGAAGTATAGCAGGTGGACTGAAGGAGGCTGATTGAATGCGATACCAAAGTGAAACAGTGGAGGATGAGCGGCTCAAAATCACTTGCCAAACAAGCTGATCGGTATGACCGAGCCCGATTTTTGGGGGGCCAATACTCCAGCGCATGATGCGAAGGGTCCCTCGATAGGGGCGGATCGTCGCAGGGCATGACTACCTCCGAGGGAGACCCATTCTAAAACGGGTGTTAGGAAGGCGAAAAGGTGTGCTCAGCTGGAAACCCGGCCCTCGTGGCTCCCCCTCTTCCGCAAAAGCGGCCGAAAGGCAGGCCTACTGAGACAGGTTTTCGAAGCTCAAAGTAAGTGGCGCATTCTCCGGGGTCTTCTGGCATTTGGCGAAGGCAGTTGGGGGCTCTTCAGATAGGCGGCTGGGAAGTCGGCCAGTGATTGATACGGAAGTTGGTACCGTCCTTATCGGCTGAGTAGGTTATAGTGGTTCGATGAGAATAGATTCATGATCGCTGCGGAAGAGAAACCTTACAGGCACCCGAGCCCTCCGGCCGGCTGTTGAAATTGTCGTGCAAGATGATGCCACAATCCCATATACTCCCGCCGTCTACCTACGTAGGCCAACCTTCTATCATAAGGAGAAACCGATCATCCTTGGGCACCTTAATGCCTCAAAAGGGGGAGGAAATTCTTGGTGAATGCCGCCTTTTGCCGCCGTTTTTTTGCCCAGGATTTCCCTAGTCGATGATCGCTCGTTTCAGTCATCGTCTGAACTGGCAAAAAGGTCTCAGTGAACCAAGCAGTTCTGTGGAACCCTTCTTTCTGGTTATACGGCTGGTCTCGGCGTTGCACTCTTTTCCAGCAGAATCACGCGGGAAAGGAGATCAGCCATGTCCCTGCTCAGGAGAGCGACCCTAGCCCTGGTGATGTTCATCCTAGTGGTCAGTGCGTTAGAGTCCGTGGCGTTGGGGCTCGTTTTCGCCGTGGATCGGGTGAGACACGGAAGGCGATGACCACAGCCGAGTGGTCGCTTCTGTTTCCGGGTCGCCCACCCACCACCACGCGATCTGCCACCACACCACTGTGAGAGAGCAGCGTCATGACTGAACACCGTAGCGAGTTCCGCCTTCCTGTCGAGCGCCGCGCCTTCCTGAAGCGGGACGGTAAGACGATCCTCTGCGATGTGTTGGACCTGACGGAACATGGACTGCGACTTCGGACAGAATTCCCGATTGCTGTCGGAGATACCCTCCATCTCGAATGCCAGCTGGAGGCTCACACCATCATTCATTGCGCGCTCGTCGTCACGCACGTCAAGGCTCCTTACGTCGGAGGGCGCATTACCGACATCTCGACCGAACACCACAGGCAACTCATGCGCCACATTCAACAGCTGATCGCCCAGAACCTGGGGGGAGTGTAGTCATGACATCATCCCAGCCTCCTTCCGGTGACGACAACCATCATGCCGGCCACCTGGTGCCCATCCTCTGCCTTATCGGTGTCGTCGCGCTGCTCAGCTCCATCACGCCGGTCATGAAGAATGTCTTCCTGCACAGCGAGATGAGCTTTGTTGATATTGCCCGTGAACGCGTCCACATCGGATTTCTGATCCTTGCAGGGATGACAGTCTGTCTGGATTGGAGAGGTGTCCGTGCCTTGCGTTTCCAAGACAGCCTGCACCTCGCAGGCGTGGGGGTACTCGGCGTCGCTTCCTATACCATCGCTGCATGGGGGCTGATGTATACAAGCGTCACTCACTATGCGCTGGTTTATAGTCTGCTGCCCACGTTTACCGCCATCTTCAGCTATTGCCTCGGCAGGCAACACACAAACCCTCTCACCTGGTTCGGTATTCTTCTGTCGTGGGTCGGCTGTGCCGTAGCGATCTCGGGAGGAGGCGGGCCCCAAGCCGCGGATTTCGGCCTCGGCGACGCGTTGGCGCTCCTGTTCACTCTGATGATGTCAGTACATATTGTGATGAGTCCCCATGTCGTGAAACAACATGGCGTTCTGACGTCCAACACCGTTATGTTCGGAGCAAGTGCCCTCTTTCTTTGGGCGGGAAGCATCATTTGGGGGACAGGATCGCAACAGGAGAGTTTTTCGTTGAACGTAGCGGGGTCAGTTCTCTTTATTGGAGCGGGGACCGCCGGCGTGTTTTTACTCCGTAGCCGGTCCTTGCGATCTCTCCCGCCGACTATGGTCGGGGCCTACCACAATCTCATTCCTATCTGCACCATCGGCATAGCACACTTCTCTCTCGACGAACCGTTGCCGCTGTCGACGATCCTCGGTGCCATCGCAGTCCTACTGGGATCGGAATTAGTCAGACGGGCCTCTTCCTTCGGCTTCTCCCTCACCTGGCCCAGTTGGGGCGTCAGGCGGGACCTCGCTCCCACATGGACCGCCGCCCCTGCAGCCATTCGATCCTACTCAAAACGATTCCAACGGTGATGGTGGAGCCAGGCACCGGTTGGGCCATCACACCGAAGAGTTTCGTGCATGATCAGCCTGAATGGGTCGAGTTTGTTTTCCGATGAGTAGCAAACACAGAAGACCCACCCCAATCCAGACCAGTTCGCGAAACCGCCGCAGCAGTGCGAAGGTGATGCCCGTGACGTCTGAATACCCGAAGGCTTTGAGGAGCAGCAGATTGCCGCCGTCTTGTGCGCCGAGGCTGCCAGGGATGAAAAATGTGCCGCCTTTGATGAAGACCGAGAGTGCACCGATGGACATAGCAGAGAGCACCATCGCGGGCCCGTCGAGATAATAAATCATGACGAACACTTCCAGGGCTTCCGCCAACCAGCCGAGGAAGAAAAGTCCCGTCGACGTGTAAAACGCTGGCCGGTTATTGGTATAGAAATCCAGAATTGTCCGATCCAGCGAACGCAGTTGTTCCTCGCGTGATTCTAAGAACCCGATCCTGAGTCCGATTTTCCGCAAGAACTCCAGCATCCAGGTAAAGAGACCCTTCCGCTGGACACACACAAATGCCGCCGTACCAAACAGCAGAAGCGCGACGCTGAGCAAGGCGGCTGCGACCGTGTGCCCCGACGAGCTATCGACGCCCAGCGTCCAGAACGCCAGCATGATGCCGAGCAGAATGAACAGCACTTCAGCAATCGTCATCGTCGTCTTAGCAATGACGACGGATGCCAATCCTTCCACCATCGGCACGTGATGCGTTCTGAGCAAATAAGCCTTAAGTGGTTCGCCGCCGACGTAGGCAGTCGGCGTCGTCATGTTTACGACTTCGCCGGCGGTTCGGATCGCGAGCAATCGCCAGAACGGCACGTGCTTCGCTGCCGGGCCGAGCGTGACCTTCCATCCATAGGCTTCGATCACGTACATGATGAGAGAGGGAATGAGGATGGCGAGGAGTGCAACCGGGCCAAGCCTGGCCGCTGCCTCATAGATGTTGCCGGGGCCGACATGCCAAACGAGGAATCCGAGGGTGAGGAGACCAATGAATAGGAGAAGTAGTCTGAGCACGTGGGGTTAGAACCCGTCATTTATTACGGGATGCTCAACACGACCGTCCAGCGAGGTCGCAAGGAGCGACGGCCCCGAGACGCACAGCTGTCGGTACCTCGAGGGGAACGAGCGACTGAGAACAAAGCTGAAGGTCGGTTTCAGCATCCCGCTACTACGCACGGGTCACGGCGGACGGACGGAGCACCCACAGCATCACAGCGACGAACGTCATCGATCCGATAGCGGCCATCCAAAGAAACCACTCCAGTTTGTCAATGCACGCGAAGAGTAACACCATCACCGAGAAATCCCGGCTGGCGACGTTCTTGAGCATGAAGTCCGACCAGGCGGCATGCACCGGCGTCTTCCATTCACTCGCGGATTTGATCCTCTGCGCTTTGTTCACCAGCGTGAAAGACAGGGCGTTTCCGAGCACCGCCGCCGCACCCAAGGCCAGCGGCACCCACGCGCCTTCATGACCCACATCCCGCAAGTACGAGCCGGCGGCGATCCCGACGAAGATGGCCATATGCACGACGTTGTCGAGCGCGATATCGAGCCAGGCGCCGAAGGGAGACTCCGTAAACGTGAGGCGCGCGACTTCGCCGTCGCAGCAATCGATGACGGCCGACAACTGGAACAGCACTGCCGCGATCACGCCCGCCTGGTAGGAACCGAAGGCGAAGCATGCCGCCGAGATGAGGCCGATCCCCGTGGCCACCAGCGTAACGGCATTGGGCGAAAAACCGAAGGCCAGGAACACGCGTGTGAACCAGCGGGAGAGCTTACGATTGAAGAAGCGATCGACAAACCCTTCGTACTCGCCCTTGAGCGAGGAGAAGAGCTTGCGTTCGGCGAGCTGGACGTCGGCAGGGTCGCGCAGGTCCTGATACCACTGGGTCGGATTCGACTCCGTGCTGAGCACACGCACACACCCCACTTCCGCAGCCCGTTCAAGCCACCGGCGAAGCGGCACGGTCCCACTTTCGATTCCGTCCCGACCCGCGGCACTTATGAAGTTGGACGGGAGAACGACCACGTCCGTCGCGATCAAGGCGGCATCATCCTGTCTCGACGACCCGAGCGACAGGAGCCGTTCACCTTCCGCTGTGACGCGCAACCCTAAGCGTCGTTCCTGTTGATCCCATACTGTGGAAGCCCGCGCCACGAGCATCACCTGGCCATCCTGTACTTCCCGACGCAAATGCTCGATCAACTGGCGTGAGAAGACGCCTCTGACTCCCGAAACCAGACAGAAGCCTCCCGACTCGGCTGCAAGCGATTCCCACGTGCGCGAATCGTCTAGCGGAAACTCTCGAATGGGCATCCAGCGGACCGGAATAGTCAGGCGCGGTCCCTTCCCTAATGCGTGTTTTAATTGATCTTCTTCCGCCCCCACCAACACGATCAGCTGACGGATTCCGGCTCGTTGCAGCGTGAGCACCGTGCGCTGAAAGAGCCCGATGCCGACGACCTGCGTCAGCGGACCGACACGACGAACCGGCAAGCGCCCTGATTCATCGAGAATATCGATCGAGGGCAATAGGATGGCCGTAGCCAACCCCTGCACCTCCGCCCGTTTCTGGATGAGACTTTCGCTCATATCGCCACGTTAGAGTTTCGGAAGGATCTCTCGTTCCGCCTTTGCAACGTCTTCTGTAAAATCGATCTCGATCCAGGCCAGCCCGCCGACGGTCTCGTACCCGACCTTCACGTTCTTGAAAAACTCCAGCAGGGCGTCTTCGTATTCCATGTTCCAGGCTTCACGGTCCACATAGGTTCTCAAGGAAGCGACGACGTGCGGAGTATCAGCGTGGCGGACCTTCAAAAATCCCACTCCTTCGCCGGCCACATCATACCGGAGCGGCATCTTCTTTGTCAGCGCGATCACCCGGCCCCCCTCCGCAACAACCATGCATTCTTCACCGGTCTGTTTCACAGTGTCGTCCATCAAGAGACAATTGGGCCAGGGCGACTGCACCAATCGTCTCAAGACTTCGCGGTGAAAAAGGACATCGGCATCCATAATAATGACATCGTCGTCCAACACGCTCCGCGCAACCCAAAGCGACGAAATGCTCCCGCGATGAAATTGCTCGTTAACCAGAAAGTTCACACGGACGCCCCGGGAATCAGCTTCCACGGCCGACCGTATCATCTCCTGCTTGTACCCCACCACGATATCGGCGCGCTGGATGCCCAGACTGGCCAACGCCGTCAAATAGCGGTGAAGCAACGTCTGCCCGCCGATTTGAATGAGGCACTTGGGACGATGTTGGGTGACCGGCCAAAGGCGCTTCCCGACACCGGCTGCCAGGATGATGGCTTTCATGCGGCCGTGCAGATGCGTTCGAAGGCGTCGAGGAATCCCTGGATTTGAGCCTGCGACAGCACCCCCATGTTGGCAATGCGAAAAATCTGCCCTTCGAGTTGTCCCTGACCGGCATAGATGACGTAGCCCTGCTCCTTCAACTTGTCGTGGAGCTGAGCGTAGGTCAAACCAGCCGGCAGGTGATAGGCCGTGATGGTGTTGGACTGGTGTTCCGGTGGCAACAGCGGCTTCACACCGAGCTTCGCCATGCGGTCCCGAATGAAGGTCGAGATGTTCCTGTACCGTTGAATGCGCTTCGCGACTCCTTCTTCCAGCAATTCGCTGAGCGCCTCGTCGAAAGCATAGTAAAGTTGCACGGCCGGCGTAAACGGCACCGTTCCGCGGCCTTGATCGTCGATATAGTGCGTGAGATGGAGATACCAGGAGCGCTTGGGGTATTTCCGCATCTGCTCAAGAAACCCCTTCCGCACCAGCACAAACGAGACGCCGGGAAATCCCTGGATGCACTTCCCAGCCGTGCCGGCCACCATATAGATGTGCGGCCCGGCGATATCAACAGATTCTCCTGCCAACCCGCTGACCGCGTCCAGGATAAACACTCGATTCTGGCTATCAACAACTTCGGCGATCTCCTTCACGGGATTGATGAGGCCAGTCGTGGTTTCGTGGTGGACCATCGCTACCCCGTGGACTTCCGGATGTTGTCGCAGCGCAAGGCGCAATCGCTCCGGGTCGGGGCAGACCGTCCACTCGTATTTGAGTTCGGAGACGCCTAACCGATTCAATCCAACGATTTGCGAGATCCGTTCGCCATACACACCATTGTTTAACACGAGCATGCGCTTGCCGTGAGGGATCGACGACATCAAGGCTGCTTCTACTGCCGAGGTCCCGGACCCGGTGATGAGCGCTGCCGCGTAGTCGGATTCCGCACCGGGCACGAAGGCTTGCAAGAGTTTACTTTGAATTCTGTAGAGCAGCTCGGTGAATTCGGTCTCTCGATGGCAGATGTCCGGACGCAGCAATGCCTGACGAACGCGCTCGCTTACGTTGACTGGACCAGGATTGAGAAGAATCATCCTTTCCCTCAGCTCTCAGCAGTCAGCTCTCAGCAGTCAGCTTGGTTCGAAGCTGATGGCTGAACGCCGAAGGCTAATTGCTATTCTATCGCTTTCATAAACCGCTTCGTAATATCCGGCGGATTAAGGACGACCCGGCCCACATCTTCAGCCAATTCGTTGACCTTGATCAGCAACATGCTCGGGCCGTCCTTCTTGAGCATGTCTTTGAACTCGTAGGTGAGATCTTCTCGCTCGCGCACGCGCTCCACGTTGACGTACCCGGCGGCTTTCGCCACCTTTTCGAGAGGCACGACGTTGGAGATCGTGGGCTGATTGCCGGTCGTGCCGTACACTTCGTTATCGAACACGACGTGGATGAAATTCTTCGGCTTCAATGCTCCGACGGTGGCGAGGGTACCCATCCCCATCAGTACATTCCCATCGCCGTCGAATATGACGACCTGTTTGTTCGGCTTTGCCAGAGCCACCCCGAGCCCGATCGCCGCTGCTGAGCCCATCGAGCCGATCATGTAGAAATGGGTGGAACGGTCGGCGATCTTTTGCGCCTCGCGCGAGGGGAACCCGTTACATATGATGACCGGTTGATCGGTCAAGAGTTCTAACAGCGCCGTCATCGCCATGGCCCGGCTTTGCATCGCGCCTTCTTCTGGTCTCATGGATGCAGCCCCTTCACGACCCCTTTGGTAATGATCAGCGCCAGGGGGATGCGCTTCTTCATGAACGTCTCCGCCACCCACTTGCAATCCTCAATGGCGGTCTTTTCGGTGAGCGTCCGGTGCGGGATCTTCATGGTGTCGAGAAACTGGGGCATGACCTCACCCATCACGAGATGTTCCGGCGCATCCTTCCCGAGATGCCCCCGCCACGACACGATGAGGATGCAGGGCTGCTGGTAGATGTAATTCAGTGAGATGAGGGTGTTGAGCGACGTGCCCAACCCCGAGTTTTGCATCAAGACAGCCGGGATTTTTCCTGCCATGTAGGCCCCCGCTGCCATGGCCACGGCTTCATCTTCCCGCACCGCCGGTGTGTAGAGGCGGCGCTCCATCAATTCGGCGATGATACCGCCCAGGATCGAATCAGGAACTCCCGTAAAGAAGTTCACTCCCATATCCTGAAGGGCTTGCACAAAGGCGTCGCTCTCGATCATGGACTCGGTTCTTTCGAATGGGTCGATGCCAACGATCTAATTGCCAAAAGCGCGGCGCATTATAAGCTATGGCTCGCCGCATTCTCAACAAAAGGCCGGATGTTGCGTCACAGGAACCACCGTGTTAGCGTTCTTCGATGAAGAGCCCGCCCGGAACACGAACGATCCGCGTCCTCGTATCGCTTGGCCTCGCACTTTTCGCCGATCAGGCGTTGACGGTTCACGCTGTGCCGCTGCTCAACGATCCGAAGGGGTTTCACGATATTGGGTGGGGCGTGGCGTTGACCGCGAGACCAGAGCTAGAAGTCACGCGGACCGACCAACACGTGAACGAATACCGACTGAAAAACGAGGCAGCTGCATTCGCGGGCGTTCCCGTCGACAGCATTCGCCTCATCACGGTAGATGAGCGGTTCGCCCGCGTGACAATCCGCTATCACGGCGAGTCCTCACATAAAGAGATTCTGACCTATCTCCAACGGCAATTCGGCCCCCTTGAGCATCTTCCCGGGCAGATGATGCGGGGACTTAATCAGCAGTATAATTGGCGAGGGACCGACACGGAGATTAATTTGACCTATACTGGAACTTCGGAACGGGGGTTCATTTTCATCGACAGCCGAAGCTTAGCCCCTCGCTTTAACGATCTAATCGGCGATACGGTGGATTAATGACGATGCGACCACATCAGCATCAGCGATCAACTCTGCGGAAGCTCCTCTTCGTGTGTGCCGGTCTGACCCTGCTACCCGGCGGCTTGACCTTCGCCGTCCCGATGCAGAACGATCCCAACGGTTTCGAGGGCATCCCGTGGGGCGCAGGCTTTACCGAAACGGCCGATTTCAAGCTGGTGGATGACGGACCGCGCGTGAAGGGCTATGAGTTGGTAAAAGGTCCTCCTGCACTGGGCGGTGCGAAAGTGGACGCCATGCGATTCGTCACGCTGAATGGAAAATTCGTGCGCGTGACGATCCGCTATCATAGCCCCGAGTCACACAAACAGATCGTCGACTATTTTCAAGCGAAATATGGACCGCTCGACCGCACGCCGGGACAAATTTCAAAAGGTGGCGTACAGCAGTTCAACTGGCGCGGCGACGATACCTTGATTACCTTGACCTACGAGACCGCCATGGACCGCGGTATCATCTTCTTCGAAAGCCGTGCGCTAGCCCTGAAACTCTCCGAGGAAATGATGGCACCCGAACCGGATCTTGGCGGAGCCACTTACTAGATTCTTCATTCACGCCGTCGGCCTCTTTGAAAAATTTCTCATTGACAAGCGCCGAGCAGTCTCGCATGATGCGCAGTTATGACGAACGCCGCTAAACTTCGTGCTCTGCTCAAACGCCCCGGTGTAATCAGAGCCGTTGGAGCCCATGACGCCCTGAGTGCGCGCCTGATTGAGCAAGCCGGATTCGATGCGATTTGGGCGAGTGGGTTTGCTATTTCGGCCTCGCTCAAATGCATCCCGGATGCGAGCTTTATCACCTCCAGTGAACAACTCGACGTCGAACGCCGCATTGCAGAAGCCGTCTCGATTCCGATTATCGCCGACTGTGACACCGGTTACGGCAATGCGCTGAACGTCATGCGCACGGTCAACGATCGTGAACGGGCGGGTGTCGCCGCCATCTGCATTGAAGATAATGTGTACCCGAAACGCTGCAGCTTCTACGCCGGCGTCCGCCGCGAACTCATCCCCATCGAAGAACATTGCGGCAAGATCAAGGCGGCCAAAGCCGCACAGATATATCCGGACTTCGTCATCATCGCGAGGACCGAAGCGTTGATCGCCGGGTGGGGGCAGGACGAAGCGTTGAAGCGGGCGGAGGCCTATGCCGAAGCCGGCGCCGATGCGGTCCTGATTCACTCAAAGTCCAAAACATTCGATGAACTCAAGAAGGTGTACAAAGCCTGGTCCGGCCGCGTGCCGCTTGTCGTAGTGCCGACGATTTTCGACCAGACCACGGCCGCGGAAATGGAAGCGGCCGGTGCGAAAATCATCATCTATGCAAACCAACCGGTTCGGGCAGCCATCCGTGCCATGAAAGAGACGTTGGATCTCATCAACAAAGATACGCGCCCCGGCGCCGCGAACGATCGTATCGTCACACTGCCCGAAGTCTATGAGATCGTCGGCGTGCCGCAGATGGAGGAAGACGAAAAGCAGTTTCTCCCCGTTGGCGGAGAGAAAATCACCGCCATTATTCCAGCGGCTGGGTTCGAAAAGCAGTTGCTTCCCTTGATTGAAGACAAGCCGAAGTGTTTGCTCGACATTAAAGGGAAAACGATTCTGGAACGAGCGGTGGCCGCACTCAATGAATGCAACATCAAGGATATCGCCTTGATCCGCGGCTATAAGAAGGAAGCGATCACGCTCCCCAATATCCGTTACTACGACAACGATCGCTACGAAGACACGGGTGAACTGTTTTCGGTCTTTTGCGCCGAGAACGAAATGAAGGGGCGGACGATCATCCTCTATGGCGACATCATTTTCGACACTGCGATTTTGGAAAAGCTGCTCAAGAGTCCGGCGGACATCGCTGTGGTCGTCGATCTCGCCTGGCACGACCAGCAGCAGCGCCATGCCCACACGTTGCATTTGAACCCCGATCTCGTGACCCTTGACGATCCCCCCGGCAAGAGTTACTTGTCCCGATTCGTGATGCCCGAGGGGGAACACCGGGTGACAAAAATCGGCCAGCAGCTCCCCCATGACCAGGCGCACGGGGAGTTCATTGGCATGGCAATGTTCTCAGAAAAGGGGATCGCGGCGTTCCGCGCCTCTTATCGCACGGCGCTCGACAAGCATAAGGCAGCCGGGTTCCATGAGGCAGGCACCCTCACAAAAGCCTCTCTGACAGACCTTCTCCAAGAACTGATCGATCAGGGTCACCGGATTGATGCAGTTCCGATTTTCAAAGGCTGGATGGAAGTGGACTCCTTCGAGGAATACCAAAAAGCCTGGGCCAAGCTGCGGCAATAACCCTCTCCCCTGCCTCCTGGCCTTCTCACATTCCCTACTGGTAACTGCGTGGGCGCAAGTCGTTGAATAACGGCGCCTCCATTTACGCCCCCCCTACTTCAGAGGGCCTCGAATCCCCTCTCCTTAGGAATGGTCGTCTTTTCAGAATGCGATACTCTCAACCTGTTCACAATACGCGGTGAAGAACTCGAGAGAGCTTGGACGTTCTGGAGGATGTGATGAAGCTGAAAACGCCTGATCCCGCAGCCAAAAGCGGTCCCGTCAAAACCTTCGCCCCCCTTGATAGACGGTATGCAGAACGAGCCCCCACTAACTGCAGGGTGGTTTACACTGGTGCAGACGGGGCACGGATCGTTCAGGTCGAGGGTGCGCTTCAAGACCTCTCCAAAACGGGCTGCAAGATTCTCGGAAAGACCCAGCCGGTCATGGGTGGAGATCTGACTATACAGTTTTATATCGAAGACGGAGGGGCTCCTTTGTGCGTGACCGGAGGCCAAGTCACCTGGGTAAAGGGACTCTCCTTCGCCATTCGATTTCCACGACTCACTCCTGAGGAACGACGGCGGGTGCAAGAGGTCATCTGGAGGAACGTGAAGTTGTCGTCGGCCACTCATAATCGAACGGCCTTTCGTATCACATAACTGGAAGCCTCGGCATCAGGTAGAACTCATGAAGAACCGGAGTTTAAATATTGTGGACGATGCGCCTGCACTCATGAATCAAACTGATCGTCGGCGCATCGTGCGTGTTCCGACACGGTTCGTTTTGACGTACTCCGGGATGGACGCGGGGCACATGCTCATTGGCGACGGGATGGTGACGAATCTGTCAGAGGGCGGAATCGGTATCTTCGGCAACCGTCTGGTCAAACTAGGAATGGAGCTTGCTCTCTTCGTCGACCTCCCCGGGACAAAAGAGCCGGTCTGTTTTTCGGAGGGACGCGTGTTGTGGGTCGCAGGACGTCAATTCGGCGTGCAACTCCTTAGCGTGCAGATTGACGCACGGCATCAACTTCGTTCCTTCTTGTGGAATCATCAGAAGCCTTAATCGAACGTCCCCGAATCGAATGAGGTGATGAGGATCCGAGCCAGGAGGTGTCGCGATGAAGTCGTTAAGAGCACGTACAGACAAGTCACTGTATCAGACCGTTGCCCCCTGTAATCGTCGAGAGGCCGACCGCATGCCGGTCGATTTCGGCCTGATGTACTCGGCCCAGGATGCGAAGGGTGACTTGATCATGGGAGACGGCGTGGCCACGAACCTGTCTCAAAAGGGCCTGGGTATCAGAGGCGACGCCACAGTCACCCCCGGGACGGAATTGACGTTGTTCCTTTACTTACCCGACGGACGAGACCCCCTCTTTGTGATGGAGGCTAGAGTGATGTGGGCTGCAGGCCATCACTTCGGCGTACGATTACTGAAAATGAACGTGAGAGAATTGAATCGTCTCCACTCTTTCTTGCGGGCCAATAGTCCGCTCTGAGACTGGACCGGTTTTCACACGCCTCTCCTGAGGACCACGTTGTCCCGCCACCAATCTCCCAACTCAATAAAACCAGGAGCAGCCGTCACTCCTCCCTGAATTGACCATCTTCTTGTCATCTCTTCCTGGGACATGATAGTTTAGGTGAGTAAATACTCACTTATCAGACGCTAATGCCATCTCGTCCTGCCCGCAAAGCAACGCGTGTCTCCAGTCAAGAGCGTCAAGCCAGCTTGATCGCCTCCGCAGCCTCACTGTTTGCGGCTAAGGGCTTCAACGGGACAACCACGAAGGAAATCGCAAAGGCGGCGGGGGTCAGCGAGGCCTTGGTCTTTAAGTACTTCCCGACAAAGCGTGCCTTGTACGCCGCCATACTTGCTGAAAAGGTCACCGTGAGTGAGTTGCTGGAAGCCGTGGAGGAAGCCACCAAGAAACGTGACGACCGGCGGGTTTTCACATTGATCGCCAGCTATCGGATCAGACCAGGGGTCGACCCGACGCTCCTACGGCTATTGCTCTTCAGCGCATTGGAAGGCCATGAGCTTTCCGACATGTTCTTCGGGAAGCAGCACAAAATCTTTTATGATCACTTGGCGACCTACATTCAATCACGCATTCAGGAACGGGCTTTTCGAAAAGTCGATCCTCTCCTCGCCGCTCGGGCTTTCATCGGAATGGTCGTCCACCACCGGCTGCTGCACGAGATTTTCGGTGTCCCGATGCATCGGCCCCACGAAGAGACGGTCGCCACCTACGTCGAACTCTTTTTAAACGGTTTGAAACAGCCTCCGGTTGGTGGTGCCACGTGAACCCTTTGAAGCAACATCCCATCGTGACGCTCGGTGTGATCATCTTCTTCGCGGTCACCGCACTGGTCGTATTTCGTCTCAGCAGCGGGGCAAAAACCGACACCCGCAAAGCCCGCGTGATTACCGTCGGCACGGTGGTACCGTTGAAGCAAGACCTCGACGTCCGGCTCGCCTACACGGCTGACATTACCCCGAACCAACTGGTCAATCTTTTCTCCCGTGTCGACGGCTATATTGCGAAGATCCACGTGGATAAAGGCGACTTCGTCAAAGCCAATCAGCTCTTGATCGAAATCGACCATACGGACTACCTGCACGCCGTCAATCAAGCGAAGGCGAACTTGGCGGCGGCCAAGGCGAAGGTGACCCAGCAGGAAGCGAACGTCCGAAACGCGAAACTCACACTGGACCGTATGCAGGCGCTTATCAAGGACCAATTTGTCTCCCAGCAAGATTTGGATAACGCGCAGGTGTCGTACGATGCCGCCATCGCAGCCCAAGATTCACTCAGTGCGCAGGTGAAACAGATGGACGTGGCCCTTGCCCAAGCGGAAACGAATCTCGCCTATTCTTATATTCGTGCACCCTTCGCCGGATATATCGCCGAACGGAACCTCGATCCCGGTTCGTACGTCAGCGGCGCAACAGCCAGTACCTCCACGATGTCGCGCGGCATCCTGAGCCTGCACGACGTCGAAACGGTGCGTACCCTCATCGAAGTGGTCGAGAAAGACGTTCCTCTTGTCCGGATAGGCCAGAAAGCTGAGATCCGCGCCGAGGCTTACCCGGATCGGGTGTTCGAGGGAACGGTCACCCGCATCGTCCAGGCGTTGAATCGCGCGACCAGGACCATGACCGTCGAAGTTGATCTTCCCAACAAGGATCACATGCTCAAAGGCGGGATGTTTGCCCGCGTCGAAGTTCTGGTTGGAATACACGCCCAGGCTCTTCAGATTCCGATCGACGCAGTCAGCCGGCTCGAGGACTTGCAATATGTCTATATCGTTCGTGACGGACAAGCCCAACGAGTCGAAGTCGAAATCGGAATCCGCGATGAGAATCGCGTCGAGATCACCAAAGGGCTGACCGGCTTCGAACAGGTCATCGTCTCGGGCAAAGATCTTGTGCATGACGGCACTCCCGTGCAAACGCAACCGCTTTCTCAGTCGTGAGTGCTGAGTTCTGAACCCTGAGTTGAATTTTCCGGTGTAGGCTGACGCAACAGGTTTGGCAGACATATCCAAGATGATTTTCGTCCCAGCACTCAGCACTTGTCACTCAGCACTTCCATTATGTGGCTGACGCTCCTGGCGCTCAGGAATCGCATCGGCATCTTGATGTTGTCGCTCGCGATGGTGGTGCTCGGTGCCACCTCGCTGCAACGACTGCCGGTCGACTTATTTCCCAACATTCAGGTTCCCGTCGCCTTTGTCGGCGTGATCTATAAGGGCGCCCCGCCGCTCGACATCGAGCAAAGCGTCATCTACCCCATCGAGAAGGCCGTCAGCTCTGCCTCGAACGTTGAGCACGTAGAATCGTTTGCCAAGCAGGGTATCGGAGGGGTTCAGATCTGGTTCAACTGGGGCGCGGACATCAATGTGGGTCAGATGGAGGTCATGCAACGCATCACGCAGATCCTAAACAGTTTGCCGCCCGGGATTCTCCAGCCGTTCATTGTTAAATTCGACGTGTCCAATATTCCAGTCTCCTTCGTCACGGTCTCCAGCGACGACCTCGATGAACGGGCGCTGTACGACCTCGCCTTCAATACGATTGCGCCGCAAATCGAGCAGATCGCCAACGTCGCCGCCGCCACCGTTGAAGGCGGTAAGATCCGCCAGATCAACATCAACCTCGATCCAGCCCTGCTGAACGCGCGAAGCCTCTCAATCCTTGATGTCGTAAGAGCAGTGAAGGCGTCGAACCTGATCCTGCCTTCGGGCGACATTAAGGCCGGCAATCTTGACTACAACGTCTTTACCAATAACCAGTTCCGCACGGTTGCTCCGATCCAGGACGTGATCGTTAAAGTGAACCAGCAGGGCAACCCGGTGCGTGTCCGTGACATCGGTACCGTAACGGATTCCTCGGACATTCAAACGAACGTGGTCCGGACGGACGGTAAGCGAGCGGTGTACTTGCGGGTGAACAAACAGCCGATCGCCAACACGGTGGAAGTCGTTGATGCTCTGCGGAAGGCGCTGCCCAGGATGATCGGGATCCCGCCGGGCGTGAAACTCGGTATCTCGTTTGACCAGTCTGTCTATATTCGCCAGTCGATCAACAATCTCATCGAACAGGCATTGCACGGCTCTGTGCTGGCCGCTGCGGTCATTCTCATTTTTCTCCGAAATCTGACGAGCACGCTGATCATTTCCGTGGCCATTCCGCTGTCGATCATGGTGACGTTCATCGTGCTGTATTTTACCGGCCAAACCCTGAACGTCTTCACCTTGGGGGGCCTGGCGCTCGGCATCGGACGGCTCGTGGACGATTCGATCGTGGAACTGGAAAACATTCAGCGCCATTTGAATACCACGCCACGTCGATGGGAGGCGATCCTCGAAGCAGCTCGAGAAGTGGCGATGCCGATCTTCGCCTCCACGGTGACGACGGTGGTCGTCTTCCTCCCGATCTTCTTCGTGGTTGGCATCTCGCGTTTGCTGCTGATTCCACTGACCCTCACCATCGCCATCGCTCTCTTCACCTCCTTCTTCGTTTCGCGCACCGTCACGCCAGCCCTGTGTTACAAATTCCTCAAACCCGAGCGAGAGGCTCATCAATCGATGCCGGCTTGGTTCGTCCGAGTGATGAACTGGAGCCGGAAGCAGTATGAGTGGCTCGACAAAGGGTATGAGGATTCCTTGCGTTGGGTGCTCGCCCACCGGCGCCTTCTCATTGTCGGCATCGTGCTCCTTTTCGCCACCTCGCTGGCGTTGCTGCCGATGATCGGCACAGAGTTTTTGCCTGTTTCCGACGAGAGCCAGTTCCGCATCGTGTTACGCGCACCGGTCGGCCAGCGGGTCGAGAAAACCGAGCAACAAGTCGCCGAAGTCGAACGGGTGTTGCGGGAAAACATCGCTCCGCACGAATTGGAAACCATCGTCTCAAGCACCGGCGTGCTGGCCCAGGGCCGCTCTTCATTGTTCAACCCCAACACAGGTCCTCATACGTCAGTGATCTCCGTCTACCTGGTCTCACCCGATAAGCGCACCAGGAATCAAGTTGAGATCATGAATGAAGTTCGGCCGAAAGCGGTCAAGCTCTTTCCCGGTGTCGCACTGTTTTTTGACCCGGGTGGACTCGTCAAGCGCGTCACCAGCTTCGGATCGCAGAAAGCGGTGGATGTGGAGATCTACGGGTACGACTTCGAGCGCGCGCGCACCGTCATCCGGCAGGTGGAGAACATCATGCACCAAGTTCAGGGGCTCGCGGACATCGAAGTCAGTCGCGAGGAGAACTATCCCGAAGTCAATGTCGTGGTCGACCGCGAGAAAGCCGCTCTCCTCGGCATCAGTGAGACCGACGTGGCAAATGCCGTCCTCTTTTCTCTCAACGGTAACGGCCAGACTGATCCGATCATCTATACCGATCCTCAAAACGGCAACGAGTACTATATCAGCGCCTGGCTGGCAGAAGAGCACCGCAAAGATCTCACCGATATCGAAAACATCATCCTCACGGCCAGAAACGGCGAGCCGGTGCTGCTCAAGAACGTGGCGTCGTTAAAATTGAACGCCGGGCCGGTCAAAATCGATCGCAAGTATTTCCAGCGGGTGATCCACATCACCGCGAATCCCGTCAACCGAGACCTCGGCGCGATCGCCTCCGACCTGGAAGACGAGTTTGCGAAGCTGCAATTGCCGACGGGGTTCAGCATTCGATTGGCGGGGCAGATACAGCAACAGCGCGAGACCTTTGAAGGATTGTTCTTTGCGACCGTTCTGGCCTTGGTGCTGGTCTACATGGTCATGGCGGCGCAGTTCAAATCGCTCATCGATCCTTTCATTATCATGTTTTCAGTCCCGATGGGGTTCCCCGGCGTGATTCTGGTGTTGTTCCTCACGAACACGACGCTCTCCACTACTTCCATGATGGGCATTATCATGATGCTTGGCATCGTGGTCTCGAACGGCGTGTTGCTGGTTGATTACACCAACGTCTTGCGACGCAAGGGATTGGCACTGCGCGAAACGGTTGTGGTGGCGGCCCGAACGCGGTTACGCCCTATTCTCATGACCTCGCTGGCAACGGTCTTCGGGCTCCTTCCGATGGCCATCGGCTGGGGCACGGGGGGCGAAACGAATGCACCGCTGGCGCGCGCCGTGGTGGGAGGGCTCAGTGTCTCAACCCTGCTTACTCTCTTCCTCGTTCCGACGATGTACATGATCCTGGAGGAACGGTTCCCGCGACAGCTTCGAGAAGAGCAGTCAGAAGCAGCCGTGCTGCCCGTGCAGACACAAGCGGAACCGGCTTTTCGCTGAAGAGAGACGTACTAGCCTACCGACGGGAAGAGGGATTTCAACTGTATCGCCAGCCCGATGTCCCCGCTGATTTGAAGGCGGCCCGACATGGCAATTGCAGGACCGCTCAGCTGACCGTTCAAGACCTTCACGCAATCCTCGCTGGCCATGGCGAGCGTGACATGAGGATCAACATGGGCTCCTTCTTCGACGGTGCAGGTCCCATTCTGGATCCGGACAAGATACTGCCCGCCCTGCGGTCCGCTGAGATCAAACTGGTAGACCGCATCGAGATCTTCCGCAGCCTCCCTGTCGAGCTTGGCTGGAAGCGAGTAAAAGAACTCTTTGATGGTTTTGGGTGTCATGTGGGGCAGGAACGGAATCGGTCATCAGACGCATCGGGGGCCGCGTAACCGCGGCCCCCTCACATGGTGTTCCACGAGATATGACTAATACCGCAGCGTGGCAGTCGCCGTACTGCGACGAGCACCGAAGAATTCCTTCGAAAAGGCTTCGACGGTGGCCGGGTCATAGCCTTTGCAGCTGAAAATATCGAGGTAGGCACTGTTCGTATCGTTGGCAAAGTGGCCGCTGATCAACGATGTTGAAATCAGCTGTACCATGGAATAACCGGCGACACGGCCTTCGCCGAAATTGACCACCTGACACTCGCCGAAACGCTGCATACCAATCAGCTCACAAAGCTCGATCACGTAGCGCTTGATCTGCTCAGGGTCGCGAATGAGATCGGGATTGCAATCTTGGAGGTCGACAGCGGTGCAGAGTCCCCACGCCTTGCCGGCTCCGACCATGTCGCGGATCGGAATCGACGAGGTGGTTGGGACGTTAGTAGGTAAGATAGTGGACTCGGGACCGGACGGGATACTCATAGAGGTTGGGCACCTTTCTGTGTGAGGGTGAGAAATCCGTCTGCGTGACCATCGTATGCACTATACCACGATTATTTTGCGATCACGCAGGATGCCCGAACTTTTTTTTGCGTTCCGTGTCGACAGGAGACGCAACGCTCGGTTGACAAGGTTCACACCGGTCGAAGACAATGCCTCGCATGGCCGACACGCCGTCTTCTCATAGGTCCTCCGTCCCTTCAATCGCCGATCTCCCGGACAGGCTCTGTACCTGGTGTAAGGTGCCCATGCAGAAACGGCTCGTCGCGAGCGGCCAGTTTCTCCACTACACCTGCCCGAAGTGCATTTTTCAGCACACGATCAGGCTTGGCCCGGCCCCAGAACAGTCTGCACACTAATCCGTCGGCTCACCACGGTCGTCGTAGTACTTTTCTTTGTGAATGGGGCAGAGCCCGCGCGCCTGGATGAGAGCCGTGACTTCCTGAATCATGCCGCTGTTACCGCAGAGATACACCGCCATGTTGCGGACTGACGCGACTCGCTCTCGCACGAGCGTGGTCACCCGTCCGGTCATACCGGTCCATCCCGCCTCCGGGCGCGACAGAGTCGTGACGAAGGAGAACTTGGGAAATTGCCTGGCTAGCCCGAACAATTCCTCCTGATAGTAGAGATCCCTCTGGCTCCGCAGGCCCCAGAATAATGTCACGGCCTGCGCTGTCCCCCGCTCAAGCTGGGCTGCAACCATGGAGCGAATCGGTGCAATGCCGGTTCCTGTGGCGACAAACAGGAGATCCCGCGTGTTATCCTTCAACCAGAAGGACCCAGCCGGTCCCTTGAACGTGGTGTGATCGCCGATTCGCAGACTATAGAGATAGGTTGAGCCGGGACCGTCCGGCACCAGATTGAAGAGCAGGGTGACCCTATTCTCTTGGGAGGGTGGGGAGACGATCGAATAGGGCCTCACGACGGGCAGAGGGAACCCTTTCTTCGGAACCTCGAAAGAGATAAATTGGCCGGGCTTGAACAAGATGGTCGGCGGTTCGACCAGGGTCAGCTCGAGTTCCCGAACATCGTGAGTCAGGTCTTGGACTCGGCTGACTGTCGCAGTGTATGTGCGGATACCCATCGATTCTTCAACCACCTTGGAATGATTACGAACCGCCCCTCCCTTGAGACAGTATCAAGAAGATTGGCCTTTCATCCAGCGGCCGGCTGACTGCTTGTTCCTCTCTGCCTGTCGCTCCCGGTTTCGGCAAGTTTGTGCCGTCACCCGAGGAAGAAGAGGTGCGACGCGACATCACGGCCTTTCAGCGGTACGGGTTAGAAGAATTCGAAGCCGATCGCCGATTGGCCTACTTGAGGGGTTGGGCCTATCACGCGAACGTCGAGTTCAACGACGCCGAACTCACCCCGCCTGCCGCCTGCCAAATCCTATAGCTTTCCTTCAGCCAGCGACCTGATCTCTTCCATCCGTCGCCGGTTCACACCAAAATCGCCGTAGCCGGTTCGGGAGGCGGAGCGAAAGTGAACCGTCTTGGTCTGGTCGTCGAGGAGAAACTCGACATCATCGACAAAACGAAACAAGAAGCTGGTGAATTCATAGTGGAGGTAGGCCTCGTCTTCTTCGACGAGCTTGGTGCGCGGCAGGGAACGAACGATCTCCTTCAAAGCCTCCTTCGCCTCCGCCTTTGATTTGCGATAGCGATACGGTGCAATGGCGTGACCAGCATCTTTCGCCTGCGTCGACACGCAGTTGGGGCTGGATGGGCAGGGAGCCAATGTTCTGAGGCTCATTCAACCTCGAGTGATGATCCGCACGAAGAAGACCCCCTCCATGTTGCGCAACCAGATCTCACAAATCAACACGGCGTCGGGAGGAATCATGTCTGGCATACCTTTGTCGCGATAGGCGAGACGCGGACCTTCCGATAGCCGCCAGCAATTCTAATACGACAGCGTCCTCGGAGTCGGCCGTGTCTCTCCTCGCTCTTCCACCACTACCGAGACACGTCCGATCACACGCCCATCTTCGGTCTCGATATCCACGCGCCAGTCGCCGGGATCGAGGCGCTGTTTGAACGTATAGGCCCGGTATCCACCCTCGCGGCCGCCAGCAATCTTAATGGGAATTCTGTCAGCATGCGCAAAAGGCTTGTCGCTGGTCGCCCGGTAGTACCAATGGTGAAACACGGTCGTGTCCAGGGCAACCGGCGCGAAGACCGCCGTAAAGCAATAGATCGGTTCATCGGCTGGGAAAGGGTTCTGCGACTGTTTCCACACCTGATACCACTCGCGATCGTAACTGAGCACAAAGTGGTCGTTCTGTTTTTGCACTTCTCGATACATCCCGCCAAACTTCATGGAAAGCGGCACGGGCGGAATCCAATTCAAGAAATAGAACCCGACCAGCAGACCGACCAGCGCAACAGCCGGTGCCCCCACCATTCGCGCTTCGTTCTTCGATCGTTCCGGATTGCGCTGATAGATCAGGTGCACCACCCGCAGGGTGACGGCCACACTGAGGATGGCTCCCAGCAGAAACACCCAGGTCCCGATGGTGCCGATCATGACCGGCAGAAAGAACGTGAAAAAGCTGAAACAGGTAAGGGCATACAGCGCCACGAGCAGACGCAGGTTCGAGAGACGATCGCGCAAAAATTCGTTACCGACGAGTAACAGAATGAGCACGCCCATGAATATCCCGGTTCGCGTGAGTGTGGCGCTTCGCGAATAGAATACGGCATACGCGCTGAAGAGCCCGCCCAACAGAAATTGCATCGCCATCGGATAGTACGGTCTGGCTCGGACCAGAAGTCGCACGAACTTCGTGGGGTGCTCAGGTTCTCCTACTTCAACCGGCCCCACGCCCAGGCGACCGGCGAGTACGATCAAGGCTCCGAGGAGCGAGAGATAGAGCAAGAGGATAAGATTATCCTGAAGACGATCGATGCGAGTGAGGGTCAGGGTGTCATAGGTGACGCCCGAGAGAAAGAACACGGCTGGCATGAAGGGCTTGGCCAGGAGGGATTGGATCTTCGCCACCGGGCTCATGTTCCCACTCTCCGAAATCCGAGAAATTTGTTCAACGAAAATGTTTATTTGTGGTTAAGGCCGACCTTAGGTTGGCAACGAGGAAGGCGGAAGCACTTTCACAACTCCCTGTCCCGCAATCATCAGGGAGCCTGTGAGAGCAACGATAATGTTCGGTGGGTCACCTATTAACGGTTGGATGTGAACCTTTACAGACTCACTGTCAGATATGCTGATGTCATCTGACGTCATGATAGAGAGCATACTGCTTTATGAGCCGGGAACGGCTGGTCCTGCGTAATTGGCGGATGACCCAGGGAGATGTGGCGCTGTATCGGTCAACGGAGTTGGGTCAATAGTGTTCGATAGCTGCTGGTCCTTTGCAAAGAGTGTAGCAAACAAGAGCGAGAGTGGTGGTAGGACCCACAGAAAGTATGCCTGACAGGTCCGTCGTGCAACCTTCTTCTTATCGAACTTCCAGCCGAGGTATTCTTCCCACCACGGTAGAGTGGGCTGCTCACTTCGCTTCATATTTTTAACTCTACCGTGACTGTTCGAGAAAGTCCAGTCGGGCTCGGTGGTTCATGCTCTCCTCACGCTGAAATGGCAACTCTAACTGAAACGCGGTGCAATCGGCTTGAATGTATTCCTGATGCAGCGAAATGGATGGCGTAAAGCAATGGTGCTCGGATCGTAACAATCTCAAACGGGTCAAGGTCATGCTCCCAAAGTCCGCGGCCTGATGGGCTTTCACCTGTCAAGAAAAGACTCCCGCCCCTTTTCTTTACCTTCAATCAGTCAACAGGATCTTCGCAGACTGCTCAAACAAGTTGTTCGGCAAGGCCGCAACAAGCAAAGCCCCGAGACGTACTCTCTGCACGTACGTCGCAGGGGAGAAGCGATGTGAGAACGAAGCTGACGACTTGTTTCAGCAGTCTGCTAGACGAAGGCAGGCAATGGCGCATACACCACCGGATGCCCTACCACCCGTTCAAGCCAGTTCGCCATCAAATCTTCCCCAAGCGGAGCCCGATTCAGGCGGGCCTCGATTTGGAATCCTGTGCGCCCCCCGACGATGCCGAGAATGGCAGAGGCATCCTCTCCTCCAGGGAGAAGTTCCGACGTCTGGAACTCGCAGAGCGTGGCGTAGAGACGTCCGTCCGGTTCGATCACTGACCGGATTTCCGGTAGATCATCGAGCGGGCAGTGCACCGAACAGCGATAGGCATGCCGGGCTGACGGTTCAATCGTTTGAAACTCTCCCAGAGCGTCTTCGGAGAATCCCGTGAGATAGGCCCGCACGCCGGCCGGCTCCGGTGCGAATGTCGCCACCAATTTGCTCGCCGGCACCAGAAACTCATAGGCATCGGCCGTGTTGTACTCGAATTGACAGGGGCCGAACGCATCGGGCCAGGAACAGAAGAACGGGACGGAGGTATCGGCGGGACGGAGTACAAGACTTCCTTTCTCCACGGCCGTCTCGATCGGCAATTCCAGCTGTGTAATCGCCTCGAGGAACGCAGTCCGCCGTTCTTCCACCCACTGCTCGCGTTGAGCATCTCCCCGTGTTTCTCCTGGCGGGATGACCTCGTGCACCTGTAGACGGACGCGCACGAATGAATGGCTGTGACGGAAGCCGAGCCAGAGCATGCTCCGTTGATCATGGAGCTGCAGCGGCTCTCGAATCCGCCAGGGATGACTGATGGAACAATAGGTGCCGGTGTCCTGATACTGCTGGTAGGTCGTGTGGTACGCCCCGGCAAGCAGAAAGAAATCGCCCCGCCAGCCTTCGCGGATGTGGACCAGCGTGACGTCTTCAGTGCCCCAGGGATCGAGTTGATCGAAGTCTTCCGGCGAGTCAACAGTCCATTCTTCGACATAACAGATAATGTCTTTGGCCGGCACCGCCGGTTTCAATCCCAGTGCTGCCAACCGCTCGCCCACGGCGAGCACTTGTCCGAACGTCAGTGGCGCAGTGGTTTCCCAGCGACGTTCACGCACAGACGGTGATCCTCAGCCCCGAATTCATTGCCGGCTTGGCCGCAGCGCCCGTTGTTCGATGGCCGTATCCACAATGTACCGCTCAATGCCGTCTTGCAGGGTTGCCGCCGTCAATGTCTGGATATCGTCATCGGAAAACCAGATCACTGTGTTGTGCTGGGCTCCCTCGACGCTCCGCATCGTCGAAGTGCGATCTCCGACATTGCGGGCAGTAATGACGAGCTTGAGGCTTGTTGAAAGCACGGTCGAAAAGACGCGGCTTTTGGCGCCGGCGGTGAATTCAAAAATCTGGCCGCTGATTATGATATCGGCATCCGTTGTTGGTCCGGCCCGCGCCATCCTCACGTTCCAGGAACGGTCTCGCCATCCGCGCGTTTTCAGCCGGTCGGCCAACGCTTGAGCCACAACCTCGCCCGGGCGCTCGCCCGCGACCTGGAAATACGTCACGCCGCCCCACAGATGCGTTCGCATGCCCAGCCGAGTTTTTTCCAGACGCCGGTCGTCGAACGGCTCCACGAGGATCTTGACAGGCTCCGGCTCGACATACTGCGCGGTCGGCACTTTCTGCTGCAGGTCCATGTAGAACGTCCGGCCGGTTCCTCCGCATCCGGCGACAACGCCCGCGCTGAACAATACTGCGACGATGAGCCCGTAATGTCTTCCGATTTGTCTCACAAGCGCCTCCCTGCGTTAACTCGCTTCCTGACTGCGAAGCCGGCCAAGTGTACCCAAGTTGAATCCCGGAGACAAATAAGAGGCAAGAGGCTAGGGGCAAGGGGCGAGAGGCAAGCGGAAAGAGCCGATCTATCGAGATGAAGTTTTGGCCTTTCGCCCCACGCCTCTTACCAGCTATAGCGTGATGATGGGCAGGACCGCTCGAAACGTCTCTCGGCTGAGATTCGGGAGCTGTCCAGACTGAATTCGCACGTTGCTGAGCGGCACGAAGCGGACAACCTTCAGAAAGGACCGCTCAGCCAACACCGCGGCGATCCGAGCCTTCCGATCGTGGGTCATGGGCAACGTGTACCCTTCTCCACGTTTCCATTCCCAGAGCGATGGAGCGAGCGAGAGCTCCAGCTCTTGCCCCGCAAGACGATGGAACCGATCGACGATGTGTTTCTTATATTGCTTGATCTTCGTCCCTTCGAGCAGGAGGGCACAGGCCAGATGATGTCCCCACCAGAACAGCGTCCGGAACGTGAATTTATCGGTTCCCTCGAAGTGCTTGGGACAATCGAGATACTGAAAGGGAAACGATTCGAGGTGCTCCCCTTTCACCAGCTGTGTCTTGGTCGGAACGAACCCTGGAGGCGTCACCAGCGAGGCACCTTTCAGGTCCTCTTGCAGCAGCTTCTGCGTGTCCTCCAGCTGACGACGCACCTTGATCATGATCTGCTCCTTCTTGCGAAAGAACTGGTCATCCGCCATGAGGGCTGTGTCTTCGTCCGTAAAATGCAGAGAGGTATCCATGCGATCAATCAGATTCGCTTGTAACGCGCCCTTCGCCGCAAGACCGAAGCCTAGTCGTCACGCGTCACGCATCACGTTTTCCGCATTCTTCTACCGTTGGTGGGTTTCAAAGGCCGAGACGGTCAGTGCATAGTGGCGACGACAGTCGGCACAGCGAATGAGAGCCCGATCTTCGAACACATCCATCTCTCTGAGAGAAAGGGCCGGGGCATGGGCTTCGAGACATCCCGTGAGCTGGATCAGCCCCTCTTCTCCTCGCGAGCGAGCTTTAGACGGATGATCGGGATCGCTGAGTCCCACGGAAGCCTTCGCGACAATGGCACTAAACGCCAGATGATGGACGAACCGGCATGAGCTGCAACTGAGGATCAACGTGCGGTTCTCGACCATCCGCTTCACCTCCACACAGAGCGGATGGACCGACCAACATTGTTGGAGGAAGGCCCCGCTGCGAATGATCTCTGCCATCGTCCTTCCTCTCCCCGGAGCCTCGCACCCCGTTAGCTCTTCCAGAGTGCCAACGTGATCAGCACACCGACGAGGTACGGGATGATACAGGAGTAGACCAAGGCCGTACGAGCTCGATCCGCGGTCGCCGCCCGCGCGAGCTGTTCCTTGTAGACGAACTCATAGGAAAGAATCACCACGGTGAGCGTCAGGGCGACGGCCCGGCTGGTTCGCGGCCACGTGTACTGTCCGCTGACGATGAAATTCGCCGTGAAGAACCCGCTGAGGAGCAGGACAACGGGAGCCACCGCTAACCGAACGGTTTCCGCAAAGACGAAGTGCCACCGGGAACGGATGTGCATGGCACTATCAGGCCGTTGGCAAGTCATTTCGGCACCGTGACAGGAAAAGATTTAGGAATTGTGAAGCATTCGCAGGAGGGTCAAAATGGCCGTCCTTTTGCACCCGCCCGCCCCCGACGCGCCAAGACGCACCGCCACCGCGAACGGCCGCAGCGAGCGAAGGGGTGAGGCGTACTTTGTTCTGCACGTCGAGCCTCTGAGTGACGCAAGAACAAAGCCCGGTGCAAGGTGCGTCTCGGCGCGCCGAGGTTGGGCGGGTGAGAAGAGAGACTTTTTCACCATCCTGCTGGACGGAACTCACGACCCGACCGCGACCGGAGCCTCATCCTTCGTTGCCGAAGAAGAGGGGGTGCCCTCTTTGGCTGCACGGCAGGTCTTGCACACACGAGGTCGTGCCTTGAGAAATGATACTTTGCCGCTGGCGAGACAACTATAGTGGACGAATTCGTCGCAGATGCTACAACGGGACCACCCGCCACGGAACATGGTCTTGTCGCGATAGAGACCTTGCTTGCACACTTTGCAATGGCGCGGTTCGATCGGGAGCAGCAATGGCTCCCATGTCCCGCCGGCTTTTCGGATGCTCATAGTGAGGGGGAGTATAGCGAAGCGAGACGCAACGGGGCAAGTGTCGCAGGACAGGTGGTTCTCCTCATCACACGCTCCGGCTCATGCCCGCCGCCTTGTTTGACAGCCTGATACCCATTTGTTACGCTCCGCGCCTATTCAATTTCGGGTCACGGCGAGCCCCATTTTCACATCCATGAACATCAAGGACTATCTCGAAGAAAAGCGGATCGCAGTGGATCGGTTCCTAGACCAGGTGAGCCCGCAGGCCACCACGCCGCCTTCCACGCTTCATGAGAGCATGCGCTATAGCCTGATGGCGGGCGGCAAGCGGGTGCGCCCCATTCTGGCGATTGCCGCGGCGGAGGCCGTTGGAACCACCCCCCCGGGCATCATGGCCATCGCCTGTTCGCTGGAATTCATCCATACCTATTCGCTGATCCATGATGACCTCCCATGCATGGACAACGACGATTTTCGGCGCGGCAAACCGACCAATCACAAAGTCTATGGCGAAGCGATGGCGATTCTCGCCGGGGATGCGCTCCTCACCATGGCTTTCGATCTCTGTAGCCATCCGGACTTGATGAAGGGCTGCGATCCGACGCGTCAAGTGAGTTTGATTCAGGAACTGGCGTACGGGTCCGGCAATATGGGAATGGTGGGCGGTCAGGTCTTCGATATTCAGGCCGAGCACCAAGACATCGATCTTCCGACCCTGCAGAACATCCACAAGCACAAAACCGGCATGTTGATTCGTGCCGCTGTCAGGATGGGAGCGATCGCCGCCGGAGCCAACGACCGACAGTTGGATCATTTGACCGGGTACGCCGAGGACATCGGTTTGGCGTTTCAGATCGCCGACGATGTGTTGAATGTCACGGGCACGCGCGAGGAACTCGGGAAGAATCCCAACACCGACGCGGAACGTGGAAAGAAGACCTATCCGACGTTCTACGGCGTCGACGGGGCGCGGACACTCGCGGATGAATGCGTGACCCGCGCGATCAACCGGCTTTCCTCCTTTGGACCGGCTGCCGATCCCCTCCGAGAAATCGCGCGATATATCACGTCGCGGCGCAGCTAACGCCGCGCAGGCAAGAGGCCAGAGGTACGTGGCACGTGGTTAAGAGAGCGTTCACGACATTCCACTCCTTGGGCGAATCCCCTCGCCTCTCGCCTCTCGCCTCTCACCCGCTTCCGCGATGAAAGCCCTGGTCACCGGAGCATCCGGATTTGTCGGGGGTGCCGTCGCCCGTACACTCGTCCAAGCCGGTATCGACGTGCGTGTGCTTGCGCGCCCCGGCAGTGATCCACAGAACTACGCGCAACTCCGTGTCGAAGCCGTCGAAGGCGAGTTGCGCAATCGCGACTCTCTACGACGGGCCCTCACGGGGTGCCAACAGCTCTACCACGTGGCCGCTCACTACGCGCTCTGGGCGAAGGATCCTTCCATCTTCTACGATGTGAACGTGACCGGTACTCGCACGCTGCTGGAAACCGCGCGGGACGTTGGAATTGAACGGATTGTGTATTGCAGTACAATCGGCGCGATCGGCCTGCCACCGGGGGGCGGACTCGGCACCGAAGAGACTCCGGTGTCGCTCGACCAGATGGCCGGTCATTACAAGCGATCCAAATACCTGGCTGAGCAAGAGGTGCTGAAGCTTGCGCGAGAGGGCTTGCCGGTCGTGATCGTGAATCCCAGCGCACCGGTCGGCGTCGGTGATGTCCGACCAACTCCGACCGGGCAGGTCATCGTGGATTTCATGAAAGGCCGGATGCCGGCCTATATCGAAACCGGCATGAACATCGTCGACGTCGATGATGTCGCAGCCGGTCATCTGTTAGCGATGCAGAAGGGGCGGATCGGTGAGCGATACATCCTCGGGAACAAGAATCTCATGCTGGACGAGGTATTCGAGATCCTCAGCCGCCTCACTGGTGTGAAGGCGCCCTCGATCAAGCTTCCTCGGTTGGCCATCCTCCCGTTGGCATATGTCAACGAGTGGATATCCGACCTCACAGGCCAGCCACCGCGCATCCCCCTTGAAGGTGTGAAGATGGCGAAGTACAAGATGCACTACGATTGCAGCAAGGCAATCAAGGAATTGGGCATTCCACAAACCCCGCCCGAGGTCGCTCTGGAAAAGGCCGTGCGGTGGTTCAAGTCTCATGGCTATGCGTAACTGGCGTACTTTCCCCAGCTGGATACACAGAATAACGACAGCCGGCTCCATCCTCAATAATGTTCACTTGCAAGCTACGACCCCCTTGCGAGAATGCAGCATTGAATATTATTAATACACCACGATGGATCTTCTAGCCCGCATCATCGATACGATCCTCTTCCGGCCATACGTGTTTGTGTTCCTGACCGCGTTCATTCTCGCTTCCATTCCATTAATCGGCTGGCCACGAACCTGGCGCTTCTGGATCATCAGTTGGGCGACCGCCTTCTTGTGCGAATTTATTTCAACACGTATTGGGATCCCGTTCGGCTGGTACGACTATACCGGTTCAACCGTTGAACAGGAGTTGTATGTTTCCAATATTCCCCTTATGGCATCGCTCTCGTTCAGTTTTCTCCTCTATGCGGCTTATTGCATGGCGCTCTGCTTACTGCTCCCAATCGATCACACATCAACGTCTTTACGGCCATCCTTGATCCCGTTGCGCTTCGATCCGGCCGCACGGACAAGTCGGCCGGTTTTTCTCCTGACCAGCCTCTTGTTCGCCTTGATCGACATGGTGATCGACCCACTGGCACTACGAGGAGATCGTTGGTTCCTTGGCAAGATCTACGTCTATACCGATCCCGGGTTCCACTTCGGGGTGCCGCTCTCCAACTATGTCGGATGGGTGGTGGTCGGGTTGATTTCTCTCGCCATCTACTTTCCCATCGACCGAAAACTTCCCGCTCCTCCACCTCATACCAACTGGTCAACTACGCATCGGGTCCTTTTGGGTGTGGGACTCTATTATGTCGTCTTGGCCTTTAACCTCGGCGTGACCTTTTGGATCAGCGAATGGAACATGGGGCTCAGCGGTCTCCTGATGTGTCTTCCGTTGACTGTGTGGCTCGTCCTCCGTCTCACCGGATGCCTCCGCCTACTCGAATCCCCCGTGATCGAGCACCCCACCAGACCCAGTGGTAATCGGACCAGAGACTTTGTATAGTGACTGGCAGTACGTATGCGGAAAAAGATCCTGGTCTTCATCATCGTGGTGGGCCTCGGAATGATAGGTGCCTTCGGGTGGATGGGCTATCAATTGTTCACGACCGGCTTCAGCGCAAAGACGGAACCCCATGCCTTGGAAGTCCTGATGGCACGGCAAATCCGCCACCTGGCCATTCCGATCGAACATCGAAACAAGTCGAATCCGGTACCATTAGACACCGACGTATTGAAGGAATCTCTGGCTCATTTCGCCGATCACTGTGCGACCTGTCATGGGAATGATGGCGGCGGCCAAACGCCGATCGGCAAGAACGTCTACCCGAAGGCGCCGGACCTCCGGCTGGATGATACACAAGCGATGTCCGACGGCGAACTGTTCTGGGTCATCCATAACGGCATCCGTTTCACCGCGATGCCGGCCTGGGGTGAGGGCGAGCCGGAGAAAGATCTGGACAGTTGGAAGCTGGTCCATTTCATTCGACACCTGCCGAAATTGTCGACGGAAGAATTGGATCGGATGAAGACGCTGAACCCAAAAACTCCAAAGGAAGTCGAGGAAGAAGCCGCCTTCGACAAATTCCTGGAAGGCGACGATTCGGCCGCAGGAGAGGCCGATCGCGGGCACCATCATTAAGGGCTTAGAGACAACAAGGAGCGCGATTCATTATGCATCGGTTCATCCTGCTGATTCTCACGTCCGCCTTGATCCTCACTGCACCGTTGGCCTGGGCTCACGGAACCGGGCAGCACGTGCTCGGCACGGTCACCGTCATCGACGCCACTCACGTTGAAGTCAAGACTCCCAAGGGAAAGACCGTGGACGTCCGGCTCAACAAACAAACCCGGTTTCGCGAGAAAGGAAACCCGAAAGGAGCCAATCTACCCGCCGTCGGCGACCGTGTCGTGATCGAAGCCACCAGGGACGACAAGGCATTGATTGCAACTGAAGTCCATTTTTCTCCTGCCAAGAAGCCCGCAGCGCCGGCTCAGTAATTGAACACCATGCCGATCGTCCACATCTCCCGCCATGCGTCCCGTTCCCCATTCAGCGGCGGCCTTCGCGCGGCGTTCGCGCGCCTTCTCATTACGGGCGTCGCAGTCTTTTTGGCGATCACGATCGTGCCCGGCATTGAAGCCAGCACGCTCAGCGCCGGTCTTGCGGCTGTCCTCGTCCTCACGCTGCTGAATCTGTTGGTGCGCCCAGTGCTCTTCGTGCTGACATTGCCGTTGATCGTGCTCTCGCTGGGATTATTTCTCGTGGTGCTCAACGCGCTTCTCTTGGAGTTCACCGCGTATTTGGTCAAGGGATTTTCGGTGGACGGGTTCTGGCCAGCTGTCGGGGGTGCAATCATTATCAGCCTGGTCACGACCATCCTGAATGCCTGGACGGTCGACCATGAGCCGAGTGAGCCTCAATCGTTCCCCCAACGCCCACCGACAATCATCAATCCAGACGAAGGACGTGAACCCTGACACGTGAGACATGGGGGTCCGCACCTCAACACAGCTTTGTTGCAACATGAACCCTGTTTCGTCTCGCTCGCTGCGCTTCGATCGGCACTCATCCCTTTTCATTGAATTGCCCCTCCCCCGTTGCTACAATGCCTTCATCGTGCAGCCCATTCATCCATGACTGTCCCGTCACCCAATAGCAAACCCAACGCCGAGACACACCTTCAACGGACGCTTACTGGGGTCTTGAATGAGTTGCCCGTCGACGCAGCTCTGGCAGCCATCTTTCATCGCGACCAGGGCCCGCTCTCGGACCATGTGGCACGCGGATTCTCACCGCGTGATATTCAAGCGATTCTCCGGACCCTGTCGGCCCCCGCGATCGGGGGCAGCAGCCCCTCCAGCGATCAAGACGGCAGCCGGACGATGCGGCTGCAGCTGATTACTCCCACCGCCAAGTCTTTATTGGGTGCGCCGCTGCGCCATCGCAATCGGACATACGGGTTTCTCGTCATAGGCCGAAAAGAAACCGTGAGCTTTACGAAAAAAGAAAAAGCGTTGATGGATCAGGCCAGCGAGGACGTAACGAAGGCGCTCGATCGTGAAGGTCTGTTCAATCTGAATCTGGTGCTGAGCCGGCCGTACGTCGCGAATGAACCGATGACCCCGACGGCCTCCGCCGTTGAAATGTTTGCCGCACCGGCTTCCCAACTTACGCCGGAGGTGCAGGAGAAGATCGTTGCGATCCTCATGGATGCAGGACAATTTGTCGCTTACGACCGGGCTTGGGCCGGCCATTACGACCCGATCGCGGGGGGTGTTGAAGTACTCGGCATCGTCGGAGATCAGAAAGGGGAGACCAAAGACGGGAAAAAGGATCTGAAGGTGGGTCAGCGGCTCGTCCTGGACGGCTCAGCGGCCGGGTGGGCGGTCCGCCATCGCAAACCTCGTGTCGATCACGACCTGGCCTCGACCCAAGGGCGGTTTCTCGACCATAAACACCTCTTCAAAGACCGGTTTCAGTCCTCGCTCGTTGTACCGTTCTTCGTCCGTGGTCAGGTGGGTGGCACCATTACCCTCTCGTCAAAGGAGGCGAGTCGGTACCAACCGACGGACGCACGCACGCTTGAACCGATCATCCTTAGGCTCGCCGACGTCCTCCAGACTCCGGCTTCAACACCAGCCGGCCCAGCGCCGGTAACAGGGGGAGTAGACACCCCGGCAGGCACTGCAGCACCCAGCTCGCTGGAGCCCATGATCCGCAAGCAGGAACGCCATGCAGCCATCGGTGAGTTCAGTGCGTTTCTTGCCACGGAGGTTCGCGAACCACTGGGGTCCATCCGCGCACAATTGGAGGAGCTGACAGGCGAGGGTATTCTCGATTTCGATCCTCAGACGCGCGTGGAAAACGCCATGCGCGAACTCATGAGAGTGGAAGCCATCCTGAACGAAATATTGGACTTCGCCAAGCCGCTCGAGCTGATCCGCCGCCTCTGTCGAATCCCCGAGGTGATCGAGAGCGCGTTGACTGTCGTCGGGACCGATTTAGAGGTCACGCGGATTCAGGTGACAAAGGACTATGCGACACAAATCGCCCCTGTGCGCGGTGATGAATCCAAGCTTCAACAGGTATTCTTAAGCATCTTCAAGAACGCCGTCGAAGCTATGAGCCCAGGGGGGCACCTGCACATTCAAGTGACCCAACATCGAGCCGGCCGAGGTCTCGAGGACCAGATTCTCATCAAAAACGACGGGGTCCCGATCCCGGCAGAGATTGTCGACAAGGTCTTCGAACCCTTCTTTACGACGAAACGGGCAGGTACCGGCCTCGGTCTTGCCACCGTGAAGAAAATCGTTGAAGAGCATGGAGGATCGATCACCATCGGCAGCGCCCCTGGCGAAGGCACGACCGTAACGATCCGCCTCCCTGGCGTCAGCCGGGGCCCCGCGTTCCGCCAGCGCGGTCGCGGTCGCCGCCCCCACCACCGGCGTTAAGGCGAATCAAATCCTTTTCCATATCCCCTACTTTCACACGTGTCGGGGGAAGCGGGAGGCAGATCTTATTGCGCGCATTGACCGAGCACCGCCCATGGATATTACGATTGTATCTTGCGTGCGCGGTCAGCGAGCACAGGATTTGCCTCCCGCTTCCCCCACCCTTTTCCCGCTTGACAGAGGTAGCCCCCCGTGGCTATCATCCCGCCACTTGATTCGCCTGTAGAACGAACATATTCATCAACGTATTCCTTCAGCCACCTTTATTCACAAAGGAGTAGGGTATGAAGCTCGTAATCGGCACTGTTGCGACACTGTCCGGTGTGCTGTTCCTGCTGTCGATGGCGTCTGCCAATCCGGCGCTGCTCCCCAAACACGAAGGCTATCCGATGAAGAACAGCGGAAGCCCCGTCAACGGGCAAGCAACTGCCAATGACCCGGGTCAAACCAATGCCGGTGGCGAGAAGGCCGCACTTCAGGCCGCTGGATTTGACGATAAACATGTCCAGCAGAGTCTCAAGAAGATGGACAATGATCGGATTACTCAAGGCCAGGGTGCGAATCAGCTACCGACTGTGCAGGGGCCGCAGATCAAGATTGCCCCTCCAGTGACCTCTGCGACCAAGGCCGACGCCAGCCTTGGCGTAAAGTAACTCAGACTGTTCCTTTTACTGCGAAGGGGGAGTCAGGCCGTAAGCCTGACTCCCCCTTCCTGTTTTGAAAGTCTTTACGAGCTCCGCTTCCGGTTCTTCTTCTCAGTTCCATTAAGCCGAAACCGCCAAGGTTTCTTGGCCCATTCCCCCGCATAATCGACCCCAATGCGCGCAAACGTGCCTATATCTATCTTCCGCACCGCGACAGCTCGATCTTCGAACCACAATTGTTTCCCATCAGTCATGTTCCATCGGTTCAAGCCCCGGTCAATCTGCATCGCCCGGCACAATCGCCCTGGGCCGTCAATCAGCTCCCCCTCGATTTCAATCGCCCGAATCAGCACAGCCGCTGGGAACTCCTCCCGTTCGGTGACCACATTTAGACAATGATACATGCCGTAGATAAGATAGACATAGGAGGTCCCCGCTGGGCCAAACAAGACATCGGTGCGAGCGGTTCTCCCCTTCGAGGCATGACAGGCTTTATCTTGAGGCCCGATATAGGCTTCGACCTCGATGATCTTGCCGGCGATGACTCCCTCCCCGTTTTTACGCACCAGATATTTCCCCAGAAGCGACCGCGCAACCGTCAGCGTCGGGCGATTGAAAAAGGCGTGTGAGAGTGGCTGGCGTCGCATGTTTCTCACTGAAGCGGGATTCGCGAGAAAAGCGAGACGGGCGAGACTCTCGTTTCCCATCTTTCGCGCTTGTCGCGCCTAAAAATACCATGCGAGACCGCCCATGACAAACCGCGGATTCCCAGGAACGAAGTAAATACTGTCGATGGGCATGGCCTCATTCTGCGGTCAAATTCTAGACCGCTTTTAGTCACCTGACGTAAGCTCACTTACTTGGATGGCAGCACAAAACTCAGCGTAGCGTTGTACAACTCGCGGTTAGCGAGGTCCGGATGAATAGATGACAGAATATAATCGACGACGAGGAGCTGTGGTCCTTCCTTGGCAATCTTAACGGCAGCAATCCCCTCCTTGTCCGTCTGATACCGGGGAATATCCTTTTCTTCCATCGGGGTAACACCATCACCAGCCTCCACTCCAACGCCGGACAATGGGGTTCCATCAAAGTGCACCCGAACTTTAAGAATATCTCCGGGCTGCGCGAGAAACGGATCACTGAGTGGAACGATTTCAAGCCGATGGCCGATGACTATGCCGTACGTATGACGTGCGGTCGGCTTGGTTGACACCAAGGCCTTGGCAAACTTTACGGATAAGAGACTGTCTTCGGCGGAAGGCACCTGTTGCTTGCTCGTGTTCCGATATCCATGAGCTGTTTTAACCCAGTACCCGCTGTCGTAGCGTATGGCCAAGAGGACAACGCCTTTCTCGATCGCTATCGGCTCAGTTTTCAGGATAGGAATGCCGTCCTGAGATGCGCTTTTAATTCCAGGGAGCAGTGAACGCGTCACTTGACCATCAACAAACACATCAAATTCGATGAGTTTGTCAGGATCAGGCGTTTCCCGATCTCCAGGATGCCCATGATGCACCATCGCGCGCAGATTGCCCGCCGGATCTCCGTCCGTCGTAATCCACACATCATGTGCGTTGACGGGGCACGCCGCGACGAGGATGCTCACAGCGACCAACATGATCTTGCATTCGTGAAACACGCTCGTCATTTGTGACTCCTGTTGATTTGGTCGCGGCAAATCCTTCCTCACCCACCGGTCTTGAATCGGTAACTTGCGCCGACCATCAACGCAAATGGAGCTTGAGGGTTGACGAAAATATCCGCGGAGGTGGCGCCTGTCGGATTCCCAAAGTTCACGGCCGTTTCACTCAACCGGTCCGACGGATACCAGATCAGGTCGACGAACCCCGTCCATCCACTCTGGTGACCATAAAACACCCGCCCGGATATGCGTTGGTATGGCGAGGTGGTTATTATCCCGTCTTCCGTCAAATTCTTTTTCCCGATGAGCTCTAGGTACAACTGCCCACCACCACGATGGGGAGAGTCTTGACCCCCAATGGGCACATCAACATCGGTGCCAATCTTGACGATATAGGCTGGTACGTTGGGGACGAATACCGCATGAGCCTGAGACTGGTCCGTGAGAACCGCACGAATCTGGGTATAGTTGAGAAACACGGAGGCTTGGCCCTGCCTGTCCTGGCGAACGTAATAACGGGCCTCGATATCGTATCCTTCGCGGATCGAACTCCCAAGGTTCTGGGGGTCCAGTCCGGGGGCGGCTTGGAAAACCTCTTGGCTGAGCGTCGTGTACCACAGATCGGCCAAAAATTTCACCCGAGGAGATGGTTGGAGCTGGATGCCAACTTCTCGGCTTCGCAGTTTGATCGGTTTGATGGCCGTGGCGCTCACAATATTATCGGCGGCGCTCGGCGATCGGAATCCTTCGCCGTAATTCGCAAAGATTTCCAGCCACGAGACTGGGGTCAGCGCCAAACCAGCTTTTGGACTCCAAACCCCCGTGTCAGGCATGGTACCTGCTGTGCTGGGAAGATGATTGTCGACGTTATACCAAAAATGATCGTACCGGGTGCCGCCGGTCAGCTTGATCCATGGCAGTGGTTGAAGTTGAGCCTGGATATATTCACCCAAACCCTGCTCTGTATAATTGAGATTCACGACATCCGGGCCGCTCTGTACGCGACCGACAGTTGGCATTTGAGTCGCGCCTACCGAATCGTTTCGAAAATTCGTTCCCACGAAGACCTGAGCAGGCATGAGATCAAATAACCGAGAGGTCCAGGTTTTTCTGAGCGTAAATCCGATGGTGGTGCGGTCTTCCTTCTGTCCCCGCTGTCCACCGCCGAAATCGGCATAGCGGATAAAGTAATCGTGCGTCACAAAGCCCGTCATCGTAAAGGCCTGGTCCAGATCGCCCAATGCATAGTTCAGGATGAGGTTTTGCAATTCTTTACTGCCTCCATCAGTCGGATTGACGGCCGTCTTGGGGCTCAACTGCCCCGAGGCCACCAAGTCCCGGTTGATGTACCCCGGCGCGCCCCAGTCGCCACCATAGAATTGGGCTCGCAGCGTGAAGTCTCCAAACTTGGTCGGTGCGGTCGCTTTGCCGAACAGATTGTAGCGTCGATACCCTTGGTTGTCCCGATATCCATCGGTCGTATATCCCTCAGCTGCCAAATAGGGCACGATCGTGCCTTCTGGTCCACGGGGTTGACTATACGTCACGATTCCACGGCCAGTGTTAAAATACCCACCATAGCCTTTCACTTCCCCATCCGAGTCAAACCGCTTTGTCACGATATTTACCGACCCCCCTAAATTCGAGTCCCCGTACAAGGCGCTGAACGGTCCTCGAATCACCTCTAGTCGATCGACTGTTTCAGGAATCAGAATATTGAGATCAGCATAGTTCGGCGTATGGATGCTGGACACTTCATTGATCGGAACCCCGTCAATGAAATAGGCCACATCGCGTCCATGCTCCAAGTCCGTGAAGCCCCGAATCGCGATGCCATTGCCGATGCCGCCTTGACCAAAGTTGTTCACGTTAAATCCGGGAAGCGGACGGAACAAATCGACATAACTGTTCACAATAGGTGTCCGTCGGATATCATTCGCATCCAGAATGGTAGTGGCTGCCGGCAAGGCCGCTGCATCCGATGTCACAGCCGTTCTTGATTCAGTTCGATACGCGTGCGCCTTTTCAGCGGACACAATCACTTCAGGAAGAGTGATGGCAACGTCTGATTCTTCGCCAAGTTCCTTTCGTGACTGATTGTCCGACTCCGGGTTCGGGGAGTCCTCCGCCTGAATCTTATAAGGGATACAGAGCCAGACGCTAAGCAAACAGAATCCAATTCCTAGATATCGCGTCGGTATTTGTTGTCGCTTGATCACGTATTTATTTCCATTCACGGGTCCGCACCACTGAACAAACCGGCACAAATCTTTAGAGCTGCCTGTCTCGGCTGCGTTCGCAGCCAACCCAGACCCTCATGGTCTGCCAGTAGCGGTATCAAAAAGAGGCCCCGCTCAGACGAGCGAAGCCTGCTGCAGAAGAGTCCGAATGCGGAAGATAGTTTGATCGATCAAGCCATCCATGGTTTGACCTTGGATTCCCATGATCTCAAGCCTGGCCCGATTGACCGGCAACAGAACCTTCTTGGCCCGTGCGCCCAGAATTGCTTGGACAATCTCCGGTGTAACTTCGCCGAGCATGGCGCCCGGCAGCAAAAAATTCAATGACGTGACGATTACGTCCATTGCAGGCACTGTTTCAGTAATGGCGCGTGACCCGACGCCGACGTCTGCTGCGCCGGCCCGTTTCATCGCCGCCGCGGCGATGGTATTGGTGCCCAACGCGACAATATGGTGCGTGTTCCCCAGTTCAGTCTGAAGGCCGGCAACCAGCCGGGAGCCAAGCCCTCCGCCTCGCCCGTCGATGACGCACACCTGCATCGCCTAGACCAGCCCCTTCCCAGTCGTCGTCATCGTGAGTTTGCCGTGTTTCACACCTTTCACGCTGACGAGCGCATCCGCCACTTTTCTGATTTCAGACCCCTTGCCTTTGGCCACCAACACTTCGAGACAATGGTCATGGTCGAGATGCACGTGCATCCCGGCCATAATATGGCCTTGGAAATCGTGCTGAATGTGCGTCAACTTTCTGGTGAGATCGCGGACGTGATGATCATAGACGAATGTGATCGTCCCGACCGTTTCCTTGTCCTCATTCCATTCCTGGCCGACGAGGTTGTCACGGATGAGGTCCCGCAAAGCCTCCGACCGGTTGGTGTACTTTCGGCGCTGAATGTGTCGATCGAAATCGTCTAGCAGATGATGATCCAACGACACCCCGAACCGTACGAGTTGTTTCATAGTGGCCTCGCTCTTTGATAGCACGATTTTGAGTTTTGTAGCACGACAAGATTGCGGCCGTCAACCATCAGCCATACGTCTTCTTATTGACCGGGGAGACGACCGGACCAGAGGATCGAGCTACTCGCCTTGAATGGGGACATAGAGCGCGTTGCCCTGGCGCAAGACCAGGAGAAGAGCCAAATCATTGGGTTTCAACGGATCGGCAATGCGCTGAAACGATGCGAAGTCTTTTACCGGTTGGCGATTGATTTCGAGGACCACGTCCCCCGGTTGAAGACCGGAGGATTCGGCAAGGCTGCCTTCTTCAATATCTGTCACAACGACACCGCTGTTGACTGAGAGGTCCATTTGGCGCGCGAGCGGTGGGGTCACTTCATCGAAGACAACCCCCGCCAGCGGATGAGCCGTCGATGCAGAGGTCGCGTCAGATTGACTCTTCTTGGTACGTTCCCGAGGCGCTTCCTGCACGACCAACTCAACCTGCATCGGTTTGCCGTCACGCACAATATCGAGCCGGTGCCGGCTTCCGATCGCCGACGCTGCCACTAAATTGCGGAGCTGGCCGCTATCCATCACATCGCGTCCATCGAACCGAACCACGACATCGCCTCGTCTGAGACCAGCTTTTTCCGCCGACCCTTTGGCCTGGAGATCCGTCACGATGGCTCCCTTCACATCGGGAAGGCGAAAGATCTTCCCCAGGAGCGGGGTCACGTCTTGAGTCGAAGCACCCAGGAATCCACGGACGACTCGTCCCGTTTTGATCAGGCTCTGCATGGCGGCCCGCGCCATGTTGCTGGGAATGGCAAACCCCACGCCGACGCTGCCCCCCGTCGGACTCGCGATGGCGGTATTAATTCCGACGAGTTCGCCTTTGATGTTGACGAGTGCCCCGCCGGAGTTGCCGGGATTGATCGGCGCATCGGTCTGGATGAAATCTTCGAAGTCTGCGACACCGACATCGGCGCGACCGACGGCACTCACGATTCCAAACGTCACGGTTCGGCTGAGGCCGAGTGGATTCCCGATGGCCAGAACGAAGTCGCCCACTGTCAGATTGCTCGAATCTCCCCAGGCGACCGTGGGCAGATTCGTGGCATTGATCTTCACGACCGCAACGTCGGTTTTCGGATCAGTCGCGACGACACGCCCCTTATATTGCCGACGATCGGCAAGGATCACTTCCACGTCGACGGCTTCGGCGACTACATGGTTGTTGGTAATAATGTAGCCGTCCGGCGACACGATGACCCCTGATCCCTGCCCATACTGACGGCGGGCGGGCGGCTCTTTGAACATGCCGAACGGCAACGCCTCATCACTGAACGCTTGGTCGCGGACCATGACGGTCGAGGCGATACTGACCACCGCAGGGATGACCTTCGCAGCGGTGGCTTTCACCTGCCCTTGAAGATCATTCGCTACAGATACTGGGAGCAGTCGTGTACCGGCCGGTGCGATGGCCGGACTCCAAATAGTCCAGACACACCATGCGGCCATGACCCACGGCAGGAAAGCGATCCGGATAATGCGCATCTTCATCGCAAGTGTCTCACGATACCCCAATCACCACTCAACGGCTGCTATAGCCTAGCATGCGTGGGGAAGAGGTGCACTTATAATTCCACATGGCGTAAACGGAGGGCATTGAAGATGACGGAGACGGAGCTGAATGTCATGGCCCCGCTGGCAATCATGGGACTGAGCAGCATTCCCAACACCGGATAGAGCACTCCCGCAGCGATCGGCACCCCAAGGACGTTGTAGAGAAATGCAAAAAACAGATTCTGTCGTATGTTCCGCATGGTGGATTGGCTGAGCCTGCGCGCCCGCACCAGCGCCCGCAAGTCCCCTTTCACCAACGTCATCCCTGCACTTTCAATCGCGGTGTCCGTTCCGGTTCCCATCGCGATCCCGACATCGGCCAACGTCAGGGCTGGTGCGTCATTGATACCATCCCCCGCCATCGCTACGACGTGGCCTTGTGACTTGAGCTGCTGAATGAGGCGTCCTTTTTGGTCCGGCAATACCCCCGCCATGACGTCGCCAATGCCGAGCTGTCTAGCCACCGCCTCCGCTGTCTCGCGATGGTCGCCTGTCACCATGACGAGGCGAACGCCCTCATCCTTGAAGAATGCAATGGCTTCTGGTGTCGAGGGTTTGATGCGGTCTGCGACGCCGAGCAGTCCCGCCGCCTGGCCCTCGACCGCCACAAACAAGATGGTTTGTCCCTCACGACGCAGCGGTTCAGCCTCATCGTTCAACGCAACGACGCTCTGGCTGGATACGCCGGCGACCTCCTGCAGGAATGCGACGGTTCCGATCGCGAGCCGCTTTCCCTCGACGATTCCCTTCACACCTTTACCCGTCACCGATTGAAATTGCTGGGCCGTCGTCAGCGTGATCCCTCGTGACGCAGCTCCCTCCACCACTGCCGCAGCAAGCGGGTGTTCGCTGCTGCGTTCCAAGCTGGCAGCCAGACGCAACAGATCAACATCAGTCCAAGGCGGGACGAAGCGCACCGCGACGAGTGCCGGCTTTCCTTCCGTCAGTGTCCCGGTCTTGTCCACGACCAATGTATCGACCCGACCGAAGACTTCCAACGCCTCTGCGTGTCTGACGAGCACGCCGGCGGTCGCGCCGCGCCCTGTTCCCACCATGATCGACATCGGTGTCGCTAAGCCCAGGGCACAGGGACAGGCAATGATGAGTACCGCGACGGCACTCACGACTGCATGCGCGAGTTTCGGCTCAGGCCCCCACAAGAGCCACGCGACCGCCGTGAACAGGGCAACCGCCACGACGGTCGGCACAAAATACCCTGCTGCCATATCGGCCACTCGCTGAATCGGTGCTCGGCTGCGCTGCGCCTCACTCACCATCTGCACAATCCTCGCCAGCAGCGTCTCTCGTCCGACGCGCTCCGCCCGCATCAGCACCGTACCAGTATTATTGATGGTTCCGCCGATCAGCCGAGACCCGACCGTTTTCTCAACCGGAATCGATTCACCCGTCATCATCGACTCATCAACAGCCGTCATCCCTTCGACTACGCTCCCGTCGACCGGGATGCGCTCGCCGGGACGCACACGAAGGCGATCTTCAACCTGGACGTGGTCGAGCGGCACCTCGATCTCTTGACCATCCGGCGACAGGCGTCTCGCCGTATTCGGTGCCAGCTGCAGGAGCGATCGAAGTGCCGAGGTCGTTCGGCTGCGCGCGCGCAGCTCCAAGACCTGGCCTAAAAGAACCAACAACGTAATTATGGCCGCGGCTTCAAAATACACCGGGACTGAGCCATCGGGCTGTCGGACGGCTGCCGGGAACAGGGAAGGGACGAATGTCGCGACGGTGCTGTAGAAATAGGCCGTCCCTGTTCCGATGGCGATGAGCGTGAACATGTTGGGCGCCCTTTTCACGATCGATGTCCACCCGCGCTCGAAAAAAGGCCATCCTCCCCAGAGCACGACCGGAGTGGCCAACAGCCACTGAACCCAATTCATCGTTGATCGGGAAACCGACTGCAGAATCGGGGGAACGGGGGCCATGTCGGACATCGTGATGATCATGGTGATGATCGCGGGGCCGAGACAGAGCCAGAACCGTCGTGCCATCTCGTCGAGCTCGGGATTGCGCGCGTCGTCGAGCGAAACCATTTTCGGCTCGAGCGCCATCCCGCATATCCGGCACGCGCCGGGCTGCGACTCCACGACCTCCGGATCCATCGGACAGATATAGTCGATGGTTCCGCCAGATGGAGCCGACATGACTGGAGATGTTCGTTGATCGCGTGGAGTGAGGTACTGCGTGGGATTCGTTCGAAATTTGTCGAGACAGCTCTTCGCGCAAAAATAATAAGTCTTCCCCCGGTAGTCGTATGATCCGGCAGCCGTTGCAGGCTGCACCGTCATGCCGCACACCGGGTCGATTTCGCCGGCCTGCTCCGTCCCACTCAGCGGCATCATCATAGGAAGCGGTTTTTTCGAGGAGGGAACCGTGAGGAGGCTCGGAGACGAACGAGCTAAAGCCCGTTCGGGGTCGGCCTTGAATCGCTCGAGACAGGACGAGGAACAGAAGTAGTACCGTTGGCCTTTGTATTCATGGCTCCCGGCAGCCGTGGCCGGGTCGACTGTCATACCGCAAATGGGATCGATCACCATGCTGATTCAGCCACTCCACATCCCCTACCTTGGCGGGCGCGGGCCGATGATCTCCACTGCGCCCATTGAGCGAACACCGTTTTATCGTGCGACTCTGGGAACGAGGAGGGCGTCGTCCGCGACCAATTATTCTCACTTCTTTGCATCGGCATCGAGAATGCTCCGGATGACGGTGACGATGTTCTCCGTTGACATATTGTTCCCCTCAATCTTGATATTCCCGTCCAACAACAACGTCGGCGTGGATTGGACTTTGATTCGCTCGCCCCAGCGCCGTCCTTCCTCAAACACTTTTGCCGGCTTGCCGCTGGCGAGTCCGTCTTCAAATGCCTTCGGATCCAGCCCGACTTCTTTGATCAGAACTTCCCGTATCGAACGGTCCAACACACCGGTCATCTTGTCCTTGTGAATCGTGCGGAAGAGAACCTGCTTCATTTCCTTTCCCTTCCCCATCATCTTCGCCTGTTCATACATGTCGAACGGCGTCGGGAGTTTGTTTTGAAATATAGGAAACCCGACCATCGTCGCATCCAGTTTGTTTCCAAATTCCTTCTGGAGCATCGGGAGACCGGCTTCTTCAAAGTGGTGGCAGTGAGGACAATAAAAGTCGGCGAACTCGAACAGCTTGACCTTGCCGCGCTCGTGCATCGAGGGCTCATCCTTCAAGAATTCGAACTTGCCTTTAAGATCTTCTGAGACCGCAGCTTGCGAGAGTCCTATTCCCAGCAAACCGATAACCGATAAGACGATGACGGAGACCAGACCTCGGACACAAAGAATCGTCCCCATGCAGCACTCCTTTCCTCAGTGATCAAACCCGTCTCATTATATCGAAAGCCATCATCTGCGTGCTGTTTGGTATAATGCCGGCCATGTCCGGACCTTGGCGGGTCATGCTCGTGGCCTTGTCCCTCACTGCCGGTGCATGTGCCACCCCATACAATGAGGGTCAGGACACAGCAGGGGGCACGCCTCAAATCTCTTTCGCGCAATTCAAAGCAGCACCGGATTCCTTCAAAGGCCAATCCGTTGTCTTCGGAGGAGAAGTTCTCACAGCCAAGAGATTGAAAGAGGGAACCAGGATCGAAATTCTGCAACTACCGCTCGATCAATCGTCTCGTCCCGGAATGAACCTCACACAATCACAAGGACGTTTTTTAGCCATCCACCGGGATTTTCTGGATCCAGCGACGCTGCCGTACGGCACTAGAGTCACCGTGACAGGCGACGTGACCGGCTCCGTCACCATGCCGTTGGATGAAGTCGATTATGTCTATCCGGTGATTGACATCAAGAATCTACAGATATGGGCGGAAATTGACGAGGCCACCCCTCGGATACGGCCCTACTACGGCCCCGGTCCTTATTGGGGCCCATACTGGGGTCCCTACTGGCGTCCCTGGCCCTACTGGTAAACAGGTGATTAATGCCAAGGGCTCAGGTTGAGACTGACGTCGAGCGTTACGCCTTCGCGTGACTTCCTGGGCCTAGACCTCGGCCTGAACCCTTCGAGCTATCGTCCCCCCGAACCGATAATCCGCTCCACCCGATCGTCTCGCCCACCCAGCTCACGATATTTATGATATTGCGCTAACGCGCGGGGAAGATCTTTGCGATGGAGTTCATAGAACACCCCGAGGTTGTAATGGCCTTCCGCATAATCCGGCTTGAGTGCCACGGCTCGTTCATAGGCCTGTTCCGCCTCGTCCAGTCGATTGAGACTCGTGTAAAGTACACCGAGATTCATATGCGCTTCAGCATACTCGGGACGGTACCGGATCACCTCCAGAAATTCCCGTTCAGCCTCCCGCGGTTGGCCTTGGCTTTGATAGATAAAGGCCAGGTTATAATGAGCGTCCACGAAATCCGGTTTCGCTGCAATCGCCTGTTTGTAAGAATAGGCGGCCTCGACCAGATCATTTCGTCTCTCAGCTATCCGTCCGTTCAGGTACCAGGCATCAGCATCGGTCGGATCAATCTTCAGCAACCGACTCACCGTTTCTTTTGCTGCTTTACTGTCCCCTTGCGTATCATAGAGGCTGGCGAGACCGAACAGGGCCTTGGTCTGATCCGGCTGTACAGACAGAAGAGCCTGATAGGTTTTCGCGGCGGCGCCATAGTCACGCCGTTGCTCATATAACTTCGCCAGGTTGAGATAGGAGTCCACATGCCGCGGATCGACCTCAATCGCGCGCGTCAGCGTTCGCTCCCCCTCGGCCGCTTTCCCCTGTGCCAGGTATACATCGGCAAGATCGTTCAACGCCTCGGAATACGTCGGCTTCAGTTTCACGGCGTGCGAGAACGCATCAGCCGCTTCAGCCGGTTTTCGTTCTTTGAAATAAATGAGGCCCAGCAGGTGGTACGCCTCGGCGGATGAAGCGTTTAACTCGATGGCCTTCTTGGCCGCTTCGGTCGCGCCTTTCAACTCCCCCTGGTGAAACAGCGCCAGCCCCCGCTCGAACTGCCGTTGAGCCAAATCCTGCTGAGTGGGAGATGCTGCAAGACAGATAGGACCGCTCAAGAGTGAGAGGAGCAGAACGGGATAAACCAAGACGACCTGCCTGACAGATTGGCCCTCCGTCGAACCCCCCATGCGCGCCCTCACAGTCGAAACAGCCAGCCGGACTATAAACGGCGCGAGACGACGAAATCAATCATGAGCGCTTACTCAACGGCGCTGGGGGACATCATCCGACTGTGGTCGCCAATCGCGCGCAAACGAATCGATGGCGAATCCGATCACTCCTCTCCATTCAGAATTGTCGAATCACACTGGCCATCATTCGCTATCGAAGAGAGGCCGCTTTCACCGGCTCTTGCTTCTGAATTCTCGCTACGACGTCATTGATCATCTGTTCGGTCAGCAATCCTCCCTTGATGTATTCCTGAACACGCCCCTGTTGATCGATGAACACGCTCACGGGAAGACCGTACACGCCGAACTGGTTGGCCACTTGGTTGTCCCGATCCATCAGGACAGTGAACGTATGGCCGTAGGTCTTGATGTGCTCGCGCACTTTGGCATCGTCTTCCAATTCGTTGATCGCCAGCACGACGAATCCCTTCTCGCGGAGCTTGTCGAAGCTGGCCTGCATTGCCGGCATTTCAGTCGTGCAGGGCTTACACCAGGTCGCCCAGAAGTTCAGAAGCACGATCTTGCCGCGATGTTGGCTGAGGCTTTGCGGCTTGCCTTCCAAGTCTGTGAGTTGGAAATCTTCCACCTCCATCCCGATGGCGGGAACGCGCGAGCCCATGCTCCAGCCGTCGAAAGCGGGCCAGGCCACCATCACAAGAAGCAGCACGATCACCACTGGCCCACTGATAATTCTCCTCGATCTCATGTCAGCCTCCTTCACATTAACCGCTTCGCTTCCTATGGGTTCGACAATCGGAACGAGCGTGAAATCCCGGCCACGAAACTGGTTCCTTGCGCCAAACTGTTATTGGAATCTCTCGCGATTGGAATAGACGAGTAGAAATACACCGAGGTCGCTCTCGTATAAGGTGAATCAATCAGTTCAGCCAGGCTGAGCTGAAAACCCGGTGTGAATGCGGTGAACGAGGAACCAGTAGTGGGGACCCGCCGGTTTCTCACGTTGGGGTCAATCAAGATCGGATCACCGGGGAAAAGAGCAGGTCCGTCTGATGGTTGTGCTGAGCGGTACAGCGAACTTTTGAATGTATCGTGGACGATATATCGGTAATTGAACTGTGTGGACAGCACCAACCACGGCACCGTGATGAGATTGAACCCGCCATTAAATTCCCACATATCCCCGAACTGATATCCCTCACTGTTTTCGAAGGTGTGCCGATAACTTGCAAAGGCAAACTGGTTTAAACGATGGGGGATCAATTCGTATGTTTGATAGAGCGTGGGGTTCAAGCCGAACTGTTTTCGTCCGAGCTGAGTGGTCGGCTCCATCAATGTGCCAGTGCTGTCAACCGCATTGGTGGTGCCGGTTGGCAAGAACACGCCAAATCCGACGACGACCATGCTCCTCAGCGTGGGCAGCACGTTATATTTCAGGCCTACCCGGATATCCCCGATGCCGTCGGAAGAGAACGTGGTGGCCTGTCCTTCGCCATTCGGAGGTTCTCCTAGGTCATCAATGTGATGATGTGTTCGCATCAAATAGGGAATTGTAATTTCGAGTCCCCACCGTTCTGTGATGCCATAATTGAGGTCTGCCGTGACCGTCTGGGTGATGGTCCTGGTCTCCTGATGATGATTCAGAATCAGCTGCTGATTAGGCGTGTCGACGCCCGGGATGATTCCAGTCGTTCCGGGTATCGTCCGCATCGGTGTATAGTTGTATATGCCGTTCACCGTCAGTATCCCTTCTTGCGAAACCTGTTGCTGAGAGCCGATCGTCACAAAGCACGACACCGCTCCACAGGATGCTTCGGCCTTGGGAACGAATGCGATCGTACCTACGACCATAAACAAGGCCATGATCGAGGTGAAGTTGACACGAATGCCCGCGTGTACCATAACTCGCTCCTCTTCCTTCTTCTCGCGATGCGTCTTGAACGAACCGCATGTGGTTGACCTCTTTGTGGGAGGTGAAGAACCTGATCCCTACCGAAGAAACAAAAGACCGAGCATAAGGCTCAGTTCTCGACTCGGCTGCTGGTGAGCAGGTTCGACTAGATGATGAAGGAGAAGGGGGGGCCGCGGGACGTTGAGATGTCGAGCGTTACAGTTGGTACTGACTGGACTACCGGCTGTTCGGCACGAGCGATTGGTGACTGTTCGACAAGGTACAGGGGAGAAGTGGTATCAAGCACCTGCCCGGCCGCGCACATCCAGGAACAGAGAACGGTGCTGTGAGTGGCTTTCTGATGGTGGGCGTGTTGCGAATCGTGGCTCAGTGCCTGGGCGGATGCCACACCGCCGACCAAAACGACGCAGAGCACCAACAGACTCGCAAGTGCTCGTTTTGTACGGATACGGTTCATGTCTGTCCGCCTCAAACCCAACTAGGGAGCAAAACCTACCGGAGTATAGGAAGCAGAGTCAAGAGGCCTCCCATCAGTGGCCGTCTTGAGCGAAGCGTTGTTGTGTTCCACGTAACAGTTGCATGGAGGTTATAAGCCAGGAACTAACCTCCTCGAAGATCACCGGACCATCTGAAATATGGTTCTTCATCAATAACATAGTGGCCCAGATTTCTCGGCAAACGTCCGTGGCTTTGCTCCTCCAATCACCGACTGATAACATGTTAAAGGTCTGTTTGGAATGGCGGGGGCTTCATGCGACAGTTTCTTCAGTATCTGGTCGTCGGCCTTCTCTTCTTATGCATCACAGCCTGTTCCTCTGGCCGCCATGCTTCATAGTCTTCCCTATCATCCGCACCTGCGCAGGATCGGACGGTCTGTGAGAGCGAGGTCCGCAAGGCGGCGCCGCTGAGTATCCAACCTCGCTGGTGGCTTCCGCCGATCGGTGCCGGAGGCTCGGCTACCGGTGGGGTTGTCCTTGGGACGGTGGATGTGCCACATCCCACCTGGTCCTCTCGTGAGGCCTACCAACAGGCGATCGAGCGTTGTCTAATGGCTCATGGCTACGAGACGCGCGCTAGCTCTAGCAATTAGAGATCTTGATCGCCTCCAGTTCTCGTACCACATCATTTGTGAGTCGAGACACGTTATACTTGCGGAAGTACGCCTGGCTTCTGAAATAAATGGGTAATAGCCCCGCGTGCTGTGCGGACGCGAATCTGGTTGTCGGTGAGCCGACAGCGTTCAGTCAATGGGGCGGCTTCTGAACGTGGTCCGAAGATCTCGCCGTTGCGCGGCATGGTCGCCACCGCCTTCACCTGAGCCAACCCGCCGACGGAAAGGACACAGAGCAGAGGAGGACCGACATGAATTTGAAGATGGCGTGATTCATCAAAAGACGACCGAGTGTGACCCATACGAACGCAAAAGGACCCTCGCAAGACCTGCTAAGCCGGCTACTCGACACGAGGACATATGCTTATTATAGGATTCATGCAAAAGATGCTGTATACTGCCAAGAAGGTTTCCTATTGTAGACAGCGCACCCCCCAACATCTATATATAGACGACGCATGCTGACACAACTCCTGAACCTCGTCTTCGGCAGCAAGAACGACCGTGAAATCAAAGCCTTGATGCCGATCGTGGCGCGCATCAACAGTTTAGAGGCGGGTCTGACTCCACTGTCCGATCACGCCCTGGCCGATAAGACGCAGGAATTCAAAAAACGCCTCGATGCTGGGGAAACGCTCGACGACGTTCTGCCGGAAGCCTTCGCAGTCTGCCGGGAGATGTCGCGCCGAAAACTCACCATGCGCCATTTCGACGTGCAGTTGCTCGGCGGCATGATCCTTCATAAGGGACGCATCTCGGAAATGAAAACCGGTGAGGGGAAGACGCTCGTTGCCACGCTCCCTCTCTATCTGAACGCGCTCGAAGGCAAGGGGGTCCATCTCGTCACGGTGAACGACTATTTGGCCAAGCGCGACGCGCAATGGATGGGGGTCCTCTATCACGCGCTCGGGCTCTCCGTGGGGATCATTCAACACGACGCCTCGTTCCTGTACGACCCCACCTATGACGCATCCGACAAGCGTCTGCAGCACTTGCGTCCCTGTACCAGACCGGAAGCCTATCGGGCCGACATTACCTACGGCACCAATAACGAGTACGGGTTTGATTACCTGCGGGATAATCTGATCGTGAGCGACCTGAGCCAGTGCGTGCAACGTGAGCTGAATTTCGCCATCGTGGACGAGGTCGACAGCATTCTCATCGACGAGGCTCGGACGCCGTTGATTATTTCCGGTCCGACCGACCAAACGACCGATCTCTATTACCGGATCAATGCCATTATCCCGCAACTCAAGATCGAGCGGGACTATACGATCGAAGAAAAAACCAAGACCGCTTCGCTCACGGAGGACGGTAACGTTCGTGTCGAAAAGCTGCTTGGCGTCGATAATATGTACGACCCGGCGAACATGGATCTCGTCCATCATGTCGTCAAGGCGCTTCAAGCCTATGCGCTCTACAAGCGCGATGTGGACTACGTCGTCAAAGACGGAGAGGTCATCATCGTTGATGAATTCACCGGCCGGCTCATGCCAGGCCGGCGCTGGAGCGACGGCCTCCACCAGGCCGTCGAAGCGAAGGAGGGCGTGAAGATCGCCAACGAAAATCAAACGCTGGCCTCCGTCACCTTTCAGAATTATTTCCGCATGTACAAGAAGCTGGGCGGCATGACCGGCACGGCGGATACCGAAGCTGCGGAGTTCGCGAAGATCTACAACCTGGACGTGAACGTGGTCCCGACCAATCGCAAGATGATTCGGCTCGATTACGCGGACGTCGTGTATCGGACGGAAAAGGAAAAGTTCGCCGCCATCGTCGAAGAGATCAAAGAATGCCATGAACTCGGCCAGCCGGTGCTGGTCGGAACCATCTCGATAGAAAAATCCGAGAGACTGGCCGGCCTGTTGAGCCGAAACGGCGTCAAGCACAACGTGCTCAACGCCAAGCAGCACGAACGAGAGGCCGAAATCGTCGCGCAGGCCGGACGCAAAGGCGCCGTCACCATTGCCACGAACATGGCCGGCCGTGGCACCGACATTCTCCTGGGCGGCAATCCTGACTTCATGTTCAAACAGGTGTTGTACCGGGAAGAGAATCTGCCAGACGACCGCAAGCTCGCGGTCTACGAGGAGATCAAAGCCGATTGTGAAAAAGATAAACAGGAAGTCGTCAATCTCGGCGGGTTACACATCCTCGGCACCGAGCGACATGAGAGCCGCCGGATCGACAATCAGTTGCGCGGCCGTTCCGGCCGCCAGGGCGATCCGGGCACCTCGCGTTTCTACCTGTCGCTCGAAGACGACTTGATGCGCATCTTTGCTTCAGAGCGTGTCTCGCAGCTCATGCTCAAGCTCGGCATGGAGGAAGGGATCCCGATCGAGCACAACATGGTGACCCGCGCGATCGCCAACGCGCAGAAGAAGGTCGAAGCCCACAATTTCGAAATTCGCAAACAGCTGCTCGAATATGACGATGTCATGAACAAGCAGCGCGAGGTCATCTACCAGCATCGCCGAGCCGTCTTGGGCGGGACCAATCTCAAGGATGACATCTACGACATGGTGGCAGGGGTCGTCGACTCAGCCCTCAACGTGTATTGTCCGGCCGAACAATACCAGGAGGAATGGGACCTCAAGGGTCTCTCCGAGATGATGCAGGGCCAGTTCGGCCTCGATATCACGCAAGGGAAGAACGATGGCGGTGAAGGACTTCGCGAGCTCGGACGAGATGCCCTGGTGGAAGACCTCAAAAAGCATGTGCATGAAGCCTATGAGCGAAAAGAGAAGGAACTCGGGTCAGACCTCATGCGGTTTCTCGAAAAGACGTTCATGCTTCAAGTCATCGATCACCATTGGAAGGACCATCTGCTCGGGATGGATCACCTGCGCGATGGAATCGGGCTGCGCGGCTACGGTCAGAAAGATCCACTCATCGAGTACAAGCGGGAAGGCTACGATCTCTTCGCCGGCATGATGGAACGCATCAAATCCGACAGCCTCGAACGCCTCTTCCTCGTTCAAGCCGCCAAAGGCGAAGCTCCGCCGCCTCCCCAGGTTTCTGCACCACCACCGTTACGGCTGACCCTCAACCGTGGCGAAGAACCTGCTCCACCCCAAACCGTCCATCGCAGCAACGAGAAGGTCGGCCGCAACGACCCCTGCCCCTGCGGAAGCGGGAAGAAATATAAGAAATGCCACGGGGCGTAAAGAGTCTCGGCTGGCGGAGGGCGTGGACTGTCGGCGTCGCCATGATGCGACGATCTGCCGCTGCTGCTAACTTGTCTCGACCTTACCACGCACTCCTATAAATCTGCGTCGAAACGTCGCAATGCCGTCGCGCGTGGACATGAGCGCGTACTTGGATATGGTCAGGCGCCATGCCGAACGCCTCGACCCTCATCCCTCCCAGCCGAGCATGGTGTGAAGATGGAGTTCGCGAATCGCGTCAGCGGCGTGAGGGAGAGAGTATGCAATTCTCAGATTCGCATCGCCGAGGAACTTGCTAAAGGCTGCAGTGGAGCAGCGGTTTAGGAAAGCGCGATCACGACCCTCCTCAGGCCTACAGGAACGCACTCAGGCCCATTGGGCCCAAGGTTTGGAAAAATTTCGAACTTTGTCTGGAGTGAGATGGGGGTTGAGCACAAAATGAGCACACCTGAGAAGCTTTCCGTTACTGGCTAGGTCTTCCTTCGGCATTAATTTCTCATACTCAGTGAAGTTCAAACGTCCGATCCTGAGGCATCCTTGAGAGAAAGGGGGGGAAGCCTGTGATGAGGACGCCACCTATCGACCAGCAGGAGGTTCGAAGAGGGATTTGACGCCAACGAGATGGACTTTGGTGTCGACGCCAAAGGGAAACTCTCGGGTCCAACAGACCTCCACTAACCTGGCTGTCTTCTCTGATGGGGTGGGCGAAGGTACCTGCACCTCAAATACTTTCCGCTCTCCTGGTGACTGAGGCATCAAGAGCAACATTCCCCCAGCGCTGATATTTAGAGCAAGCGTGGCACCCTCGGACAATTCGACAGTGTCAGTACCCGAGACACGGGTCAGTTCGTAAGGACACGACAGAATCGTCGGTAGCCGTTGACTGTCTCTTCGTTCCTGATGGAACGACTCATCAACTCTTGGCGGCATCTCCGGAGGTGCCATGCATGTGCCCTTCTTGTAATACTAGGGTCCTCCTTTTGGGTTTGCCCCCATCTACCTTTGTCTGACGCTCGACACGCTAGGAGTTCATCTGTGCTCTATTGAGCAGCAACGACTTTGGCAACTGTGCTCTGGTTCGGATTTCGATGAACGTGGATTTGCGATGGCTGGGTCCTCTGCTTTTTAGCCGGACCTATCTCATCCAGCACGATAACGATTCGTGAGTGGTCAATCACATTCCGATCGAGCAAGCCAAATCCGCGAAGCTGGATCCATCGCTCAGGGCTGCTCATTAGTTTCTTTACTTCGAGCGGCACCCACCTGCCTGTCTTCGTGTAGCTATCGAAGGCCTGTTGAATTTCTGCACACACCTCTCGCACTGGTCTCGGAAGGACCCAGTGGATTGACGTGGTCGCTTCCATGTCGCTTTGGTTGGTCACTTCTAAGGCCCGTCGATTCGCATGGAGCAAATCCATCGTGCGAGACAAGACGAGAATCCCGGGACTGCTTGTGTTTTGCGCACCAGTGCCCCAGAAGTTGTGAAAACAGCCCTGCTCTCCAACCCCATCGGGAGTTTTCATGGCGCACCCTCCTTCTAGCTTATCGTTCGGATGGACTGAGACTTTTTGAAGGACATAGTGGAAATGATGGTAGGACTGAAGCGCGGCTGAGATAACGGGAGGCTACGATAACTCCGAGAAGAACCCATCCACTGAACCTTCGTCTGAAGACAAAAGCCATGAATAGCGCGGCAAGGGTACATTCCAATTCATTTACGTACAATCCCTCAGAAGAAGCATGACCCCCTCAAAGGGGGTACGAACCTTTACCCACGAGAATTCACAGAGAGAACCAACGGAGGTTCCAAAAAGGTTCCAGTCGACGCTTGGCAGATCTAATTAATTCCTTATGGTTTTTTCGCCTTCGGTGGGGGGTGTCAAAATCAACTGGTTTTGACATCTAAGCCGTTTTGCTGAGCGCCAAGGCTTCAAGGTAACTAACGTACGGATCGTTCGATCACTTCATTTGGTCGGGGGATACTCTTTGAATGCCTTGGCAACTCCCTTGTTGACCATTTCGAAATTCTTCTCCAAATTGTCCCCCACCATTTCACTGATCACGGCTCGCCACACCAACTTCTTTTCCGACGACTCAGCCAGATTCACGACCAAGGTGGCTTCCTGATACTTATCGGCATCATTCACGCCGAATAACAAATGTACCAGGAGGTCTGGACGGTCTTCCAAGCCGACCTGCCGGAGCCCCTTGGCGGCGAGTTGCTTGTCTACCATCGCTTTCACCCGCATCCTCAAGGGCGAATTGTCAGATGCCCCGATCTTTTGCCCTCTATCCGTCATCCCCGAAAAGGCAAATGTGTGAAACGCAGAGAACTCGGCGGACGGACTGAAATCTGTGTGCACCTTGATGTCATACGGCCCCGCACAGCCTCCGACCGCGAGCGCCTCCAGCGCCACCCACCCGATCAGGAATCTGATGTGCATCCTGTGTCTCCCTCCCATGATGTGGTCTTGTGCAGAAACAACAGAATCAGCATATCTTTTGAATGCCAAATTGCGGACGCCAGTCGTAGGCAAACGCAACGCCCGTGCGATAAATAGGCCCCGGTCTTACTCTCCGCTTTGACTCAAGAAAGATTAGTTTATGGAACAGGCAGAAGAATACGTCATAGCCCTTGAAAAATCGACTTCTCCGCCTTGACGGGGAGGCAGGTTTTTGATCAGACCATAACCCCTCCAAAGGGAAAATCGCAGCGCCTTGTGAGCGACATGCCGACAATTCGGGAACCGTTCTCACGAACCACTGCGGCTCGCTTCTGTGAGTGACGCCGATGTCTGAAGTTCCGTTCAGCATCGCTCGAACGGAACGAGTTTCGGCGTCAAGCAGTGGGTGAGACAAGAACGGTCGAATTGCCGGCCTGGAGCGAGCAGAGCACGGCGATTCCGCCTGATCTCGCCTTGACTTAGCTTGCCTCGCGAGGCTACTCTACGCCACTTTTGAGGCAACCAATGGGACGGGAGGAATGAGCCCGTAACTTATTGGTGTCTCTACGTGAGCTTTCCAGCGGACGAAGGGAGTTGTGTGTGACGGCCGGACACCCTGCACTCGTCGCCACCATCGCCTCTGAGATCGCGCAATCCGGCCCGATCCCGTTCGTCCGGTTCATGGAACTCACCCTCTATCACCCCCAGTTCGGTTATTACATGCGGCCACCCGACGAAGGGACGGAACGGATCGGCTGGTCCGGCGATTTCTATACCAGCTCCGATGTTCACTCGATCCTCGGTCAAGCGCTCGCGAAGCAGGCGCGGCAAATCGACGCATTCCTCGGCCATCCTACCCCCTTTACGGTCGTGGAAATGGGTGCTGGTAAGGGGTTGCTGGCGCGCGACTTTCTGCAGGCCCTTCTCGCGCAACAGGACTCTCTCTCTGAACGGCTTCGCTACATCTTGATCGAGCGGAGCCCGGTAATGCGGGAATCACAACGGCAACACCTTGGTGCGTGGTTGAACAGGCCCGGATTGGTCGCCTGGGTGGAGAGTTTGGATGGTCTCGCGCCCCAGAGCGTCACCGGCCTCTTCTTCAGCAACGAACTGGTCGATGCCTTTCCTGTCCATCGCATCCAAATGGCCGGAGGACGGCTGCAAGAACTATTCGTCGACTACCAGGATGGAAAATTTTCGGAAGCCTTGAGGCCGCTGTCCACGCCGCAACTTGCGGCCTATCTTCGCCGGTTAAACCTGGTCCTGCCGGAAGGATACAGGACTGAAATCAATCTGTGCGCACAGGAGTGGATGAAGCAGGTGGCACAGACGTTGGATCGTGGGGTTGTTTTGACGATTGACTATGGACACACCGCCCAAGACCTCTATGGCCCTGATCGTCCACGTGGAACGTTCCTGTGCTACTACCACCAAATGACGTCGGAGAATCCGTTCGAGCGCATCGGTTTTCAAGATATGACCGCTCATGTGGACTTTTCCGGCCTCGCGACAGTCGGAGAAGAGGCCGGGCTCTCAGTCACCGGTTTCACCAATCAGATGAGTTTCCTTGTGGGACTCGGCATTGAAGACATGATCGCGCAGTTGGAACCCGAGAGTCCGGAATTCCGTGCAGCGATCCATCTGTTGAAGCCGGACGGCATGGGTCGCACGTTCAAGATTCTCGTGCAACACAAGGGAATCGAACAACCGGCACTTGCTGGTCTGACATTCACGCCGTTTTTCGGCACCGCGCTCACGGCTGATACGGCGAATGAGAGGACGTTGACCGTTAATCGTTAATCGAGAGTCAATGCAAGGTTTCATTCGATCTCGCGAATAACGATTCACATTTCACGAATAACGAAACCATGGGAAGCGAAGCAGTTCCAGTCAACTATGTTCCGATTCTGGTGTTCATCGGCATTGCGATTGCCTTTGGCGCCGTATCGTTGTTGCTCGGCTGGGTGGTGCGTCCCAGCCGACCCTATCGCGCCAAGCTCGCCCCTTACGAGAGCGGCAGTCCCATATTCAAGGATGCACGTGTCCAGTTCCCGATGCGCTACTACATCATCGCAATGTTGTTCGTCATCTTCGACATTGAAATCGTGTTTTTGTTCCCCTGGGCAGTGGCGTTCAACAAGCTGGGGTTGGTAGGGTTAATCGAGATGGTGGTGTTTATTGCGATTCTGGTCGTGGGATTCTGGTACGCGTGGAAGAAAGGGGCACTTGAATGGGATTGAGCGGGTCCTGTCGCCGACCAGCCCATTCGTCCTCGCTCCACCCATCCCCCAGTGGGTCCCTTCCGCTGCGGGCGAATGGGCGCCCGGGTCGGCGCCACCCACTCATCCCATTCTTCGGAAAGGCAACAAGATGAGGACAAGATGAGCTTTCTAGAGAGGCAGCTAGAGGCGAATATTCTGACGACGAATCTGGATGCGGTCGTGAACTGGGCCAGGAAGTCGGCCCTGTGGCCGATGACGTTCGGCCTGGCTTGCTGCGCGATCGAGATGATCGCAAGCGTTTCATCCCGCTATGACCTCGATCGGTTCGGCGCCGGCGTGTTCCGCGCGTCGCCGCGGCAATCAGACCTCATGATCGTCGCCGGCACCGTCACGCGCAAGATGGCACCGGTGATTCGCCGCATCTATGACCAAATGCCGGAACCGCGCTACGTGATCTCGATGGGCTCCTGCGCCACCTCCGGTAATCATTACAACAGCTATGCGGTCGTGCAGGGGGTGGATCAGATTGTCCCGGTGGACGTCTATGTGCCGGGCTGCCCGCCGCGACCTGAAGCGCTCATGGATGGCTTGCTGAAGTTGCAGGAAAAGATTCGCCGCGAAAAAGTCTTCGTGAAGTAATGAACCAAACGCTGGCCGAAACCCTGCTCAAGAAGTTTCCGGACGCGGTGCGTGTTCTCGAAGTCGACACGGCCCGCGGCGAAGTCTCTGTCTCGATCCAGGCCGCGCGTCTGCTGGACATCGCCCGTTACCTCCACGATGCGCCGGAAGCATCGTTCAACCACCTGACCGACATCTGCTCGGTCGATTATCCGGAGGATCAGGAGCGATTCGAAGTGGTCTATCAACTGCATTCATTGCCGCTTCGTCAGCGCCTTCGTGTGAAGGCACGGATTCCCGAAGATCATCCCACGATTCAATCCGTTACGGGTATCTGGAAGGGGGCCGAGTTTCTGGAGCGCGAAGTGTACGACATGATGGGCATTACGTTTACTGGCCATCCGGATCTTCGTCGCATCCTCATGCCTGAGGACTATGCCGAGGGTTATCCGCTCCGAAAGGATTTTCCTGCGGAGGGCCGTGGATGGCGCAGCCACTTCGACTTTATTCCTCGACTGGATGAACCGACGGTAACCACGACCAGTGATGAACTTTCTGAGGAACAGAGGAAAACGTTCCTCGCCGAGAACGGTTCCACCGGTTCCCGCCGGCGCGAGGAACTTCTGCTGAACATGGGGCCACAGCACCCAGCCACCCATGGAGTTCTCCGCGTCGTGCTCGAGTTGGATGGCGAACGAATCGTGAAAGCGACCCCCGACCTGGGGTATCTCCATCGCGGCGTGGAAAAACTCTCCGAGGGCTTGGCCTACATGCAGATCATCCCGCACACGGATCGTCTCGATTACGTGTGCGCCATGGCCAACAATTATGCCTACGTGCGCGCGGTCGAAAAACTCCTGACCATCACGGTCCCTGAACGGGCTGAATACATTCGCACCATCGTTGCGGAAATGCAGCGCATCGTCGGCCATCTGTTCTGGCTCGGAACCCAGGCGTTGGACATCGGGGCCATGACAGTCTTTTTCTGGACGTTCCGCGAGCGTGAGGCGCTGCTCGACATGTTCGAAAAACTCTGCGGAGCCCGTCTTACGCTGAACTACTACCGCATCGGCGGAGTTGACAGCGACTTCACGGATGAACTCGTGCAACGGCTCAAAACCTTCCTCGATACGTTCCATGAGAAGGTTCGGGAATACGATTCGCTCATCGCGTCCAATCGCATTTGGCTCGGTCGCACGAAGAATGTCGCGGTCATTTCGGCCGAGGATGCGATTAATTTCGGCTGCACGGGTCCGGTCCTGCGAGGATCCGGCGTGGCTTACGATATCCGCAAGTATGAGCCCTACGGCGCATACGACAAAGTCGAGTGGGAGGTGCCGATCGGTAAGAACGGCGACACGTATGACCGGTACTGGATACGGATGGAAGAGATGCGCCAGAGTGCGCGGATCATCAAGCAATGTCTTGAACAGATGCCGCCAGGACCGATCATGGCCGACGTGCCCCAATACATTCCGCCGCCGAAACCTCATGTCATGCGGGACATGGAAAGCCTGATTCATCACTTCATTATTTTCACGCAGGGCTTTAAACCGCCGAAGGGCGAAACCTATTGCGGCACGGAAGCGCCGAAAGGCGAATTGGGGTTTTTCATCGTCAGTGACGGAAGCCCCCGTCCCTACCGGCTCAAGATTCGCTCACCGTCGTTCGTTCACATGGGAGCGTTCGACCATATGGCGCGAGGCTATTTGATTTCGGACATCATCACGATCTTCGGGACGTACGACATCGTAATGGGGGAATGTGATCGATGAACGTTAAACGGTATGCGTTATGCGTCATGGGAATCGATTACGTCCGACCACATCACGAAGGAACGGCGATCCACACACCATGCTGAAAGACAAATACGGGACGGAAATCGAACAGATTCTCGGCCGCTACCCGGTGAGACGGTCGGCGTTGATTCCGCTGCTCTATCTCGCGCAACGTGACCAGGGTTTTATCACGGAAGTGGCGATGAAGGAGATCGCGGCCTTACTGCACCTGACGCCACCGCAAGTCTATGAGACCGTCACCTTTTATACGATGCTGAATCTCAAGAAGGTGGGGAAGTTCCACATCCAGGTTTGCAAATCGTTGATGTGTGCCTTGGTCGGATCCGACACGCTCATTGGATGGATGAAGGCGAAGTTGGGCATCAATCCCGGGGAAACATCACCAGATGGATGGTTTACCCTCAGCACAGTGGAATGTCTGGCAGCCTGCGGGACTGCGCCGATGATGCAGATTAACGACGATTATTACGAGCGGCTCACGGAAGAGAAGGTCGACCGGATCTTGACGGATCTTCGCACGACGGGAACCTGTTCCCTGAAGACCGGCCCTTTCATGTGGCCGGAACCGGCTGCCAATAAACGTTAACCGTTATTCGTTAAACGGTAGGAGCGGAATACGCCAAAGGGCAGAATCGCAGCGATCCGAACCTTTGAGGATCTGGATGTCTGGAAGGTCTGTCGTGAACTGCGAACCAGGCTCTCAAATTTGACTGAAACTTTTCCAAAGGAGGAAAAATATCGACTGACTGACCAACTCATACGCGCTTCTCGTTCCGTCACGGCAAATTTAGCTGAAGGATATGGCCGCTTTCATTACGCAGAGAATGTTCAGTTTGCCAGGCAAGCTCGAGGATCGTTGTATGAAGCTCTAGACCACTTAACCGTATGTAAGGATCAAAAGATCATAGACGCAGAAACATTTGATCATGTTCGAGATGACGTATTGAGAGCCATCACCATCGTGAACGGTTTTATCAGGTATCTGAGAACGGCAAAAGACAGGGAACCTTGCGATTAACGATTCACGTTTAACGATTAGCGACCCATGCCGACTCACGAACCAATCCTTCTCAAGAACATGCTCCAGCCCGGTTACACCGGCTCGCTGGCCGACTATGAGCGAACCGGCGGCTATCAGGCTGTTCGGAAGGTCCTCGGTAAGATGGCTCCGATGGAGGTCACGCAACTGGTGATGAAATCCGGCTTGCGCGGTCGCGGTGGCGCCGGCTTTCCGACCGGCGTGAAATGGGGCTTTCTCCCGAAGGACTATCAGGGTCCACGCTACCTCTGCTGTAACGCCGACGAAAGTGAACCGGGTACGTTCAAAGATCGCCAACTCATCGAGCGGGATCCCCACCAGATGCTCGAAGGGATCGTGCTGGCTTGCTATGCGATTGGGGCAGAAGCCGCGTACATTTATATTCGGGGTGAGTTCGTGTTGGGCGCCGAGATTCTGGAAAAGGCCATCGCCGAAGCACGGACGGCCGGCTATATCGGCAAAAACATTCTCGGCAGCGGAACGAAGATCAACGTCTGGGTGCATCGAGGCGCGGGAGCGTACATTTGCGGAGAAGAAACGGCCCTGTTGGAATCGCTCGAGGGAAAGCGGGGGCTGCCCCGTGTCAAGCCGCCGTTCCCCGCGACGCACGGGCTCTACAATAAACCGACGGTTGTTAATAACGTCGAGACCCTCGCGAATCTCCCGCACATCATCACTCGGGGGCCAGAATGGTTCGCCGCCATCGGCTCGCCGCCCAAGAGTACAGGGACCAGAATCTTCTGCGTCAGCGGCCATGTGAAACGGCCGGGGAATTACGAAGTCCCGATGGGCATTACGTTCCGCGAACTGATTTACGAGCATGCCGGCGGCATGCGAACGAACAAACCCTTGAAGGCATTCATTCCGGGGGGTGCCTCAGCTCCCTTTTTGACCCCGGATCATCTGGATGTGAAGATGGACTTCGAATCGGTCGCGGCGGCAGGGTCGATGCTCGGATCGGGCGGGGTAACCATCATGGAGGAAGGTACGAGCATGGTCTGGGCGGCCCTCCGGCTCATGGAATTTTTCTATCACGAGTCCTGCGGCAAATGCACGCCCTGCCGTGAAGGCAGCTCGTGGTTGGTTCAAACCATGCGCCGGATCGTCGCCAAACAGGGGCGGAGTCAGGACCTTGAAACCCTGAGTGATCTATGCAAGAACATCGCGGGTCGCACCGTCTGTGCCTTTGGCGACGCCGAGGTGGCCCCGATCATGAGCACGTTGAAGCATTGGCGTCAGGAGTACGTCTCGCTCATTCATGAAGCTGAAGCGGCAAATTTGCTTCGCCCGGAACGAGTTGGGCTGAGACGTTAATCGTTCTTCGTTAATCGCAATGGAAAAATTCGGCTTTCATGTTTCACGTGTAACGTTTCACGAATAACGGCGAACATGGCTACCACCACCGAGACAGTACGTTTGACGATCGACGGCCTTCCGGTTACGGTGCCGAAAGGCACGCTTGTGATCGAGGCCGCGCGACGCGTTGGGGTCATGATCCCGCATTTCTGCTACCACCCAAAGCTGAAGCCTGACGCCAACTGCCGGATGTGTCTCGTGGAAATCGAGAAGATGCCGAAGCTCCAGACCTCCTGCAGCACGCCGGTCGCCGAAGGAATGGCCGTGCGGACGGCGACGACCGTCGTCAACGACGCACACAAATCGGTCCTCGAATTCATTTTGGCCAATCACCCGCTGGATTGTCCCGTGTGCGACCAGGGAGGCCGCTGCGATCTCCAGGATTTTTCCCACGAGTATACGGCGACCGCCAGCCGGTTCATCGAAACGAAACGGATCTTCCAGAAGGAATACTTCAGCCCGCTCATCGAAACCCAGATGAACCGCTGCGTGCAATGTCTCCGGTGCGTCCGCTACTGCGACGAGGTCATGGACGTGAAGGCGTTGGCCCCGGCCGGACGGGGCACGATGACGGAAATCAAACATTTCGGTCCACATGCGCTCGACTGCGAGTTCTGCGGCGGATGTGTGCAGATTTGCCCCGTCGGCGCCATCACGAGCCGGCTGTCCATGTATGAATACCGGCCCTGGATGCTCAAGCGGGCCGATACGGTCTGTGCCTTCTGCGGAGACGGCTGCCAGATCACGATTCAGACAAAGGGGAACGAGCTGATCGAAGTCAACTCCGCCTATGGCGCCGGCCGCAACAATGGCGATCTCTGTGCTCGCGGCTTCTTTGGATTTCACGCCACAAGCCATCCGGAACGTCTGACCCATCCGCTGATCCGACGAAAAGGGATCTTGGTTCAAACCACCTGGGAGGAGGCGCTGGAGTATGTTGCGGAGCAGGCCACTAAACTCAAGTTGGCCCATGGGGCGCAGGCGTTTGGAGGGCTGATTACAGGACGGTGCACGAACGAAGAATTATATCTGTTCCAAAAATTCATGCGGCTGACGATCGGCACCAACAATCTCGACAGCAGCGCGCGCTACGGCTACTTCAATGGAATCCAGGCCCTGCGCTATGTGCAGGGTACGCATCGGTGGACTGTCACCTTTGAAGACCTCGTTGAGGCGGACACGCTCTTGTTGGTCGGGACCAACATCACAGAGACCAACCCCGTCACTGGGCTCAAAGTCAAAGAGGCCGTGAAGAAAGGTCACACCACACTGCTGACGATCGACACCATGCGACCGATCATCGGGACCATCAGTAATATCGCGACGCTCGCTCATCAGCACCTCTGTGTCGGGCCGACTCAGCTCGGGAACGCCGTGCTCGGACTTCTCAAAGCGGTGGTCGAGGGTAATCTCCTTGATCCGGCGCTGAGTCGGAAGGCAGATGGATACGCATCGGCGATCGCTCAGGCTCTCCAACCGATCACATGGCCGGCTTTGACAGCCGCAACCGGAATCTCTCAGGAGGCCTTTGTCGCCATGGCAAAAACCTTCTCTTCCGGTCGACGGGTCGTCATTCTGGCCGGTCAAGGGGTACTCCAGGGCGCCGGCGGTTTTGGCATCTGCCTCAACCTCCTCGACTGTTTAATCCTCACGGGAAAACTGACTGCGCCAGGCTGCGGGTTTGCGCCGCTGGCCAAAGAGAACAATGACCAAGGGGCCATCGAAATGGGGGCCGTCGCGGAATTTCTGCCCGGTCCTCTCGCTGTCGCAGACAATATCGCTCGGGAGCGGATAGCTTCGGTCTGGCGGGAGGACATCCCTTCCACGCCGGGTATGACTCTCACCGAGATCGTCGAGCGGGCGAGGAGCGGTGCGCTTAAGGCGCTCTTCGTCGTGGGAGAGAACCCCGTCGGGACACTGCCCGACCCCGGCGCCATCGCCCAATCCCTCGCGAAGCTGGGCCTTCTTGTCTGCCAGGAACTGTATCTCACAGAGACCGCTCGGCTGGCGCACGTGGTCTTCCCCGCAGCCTCATATGCAGAAAAGACCGGAACTTTCACCAATACAGAAGGGCACGTGCAGGCGGTTCGCCCCGCGGTTGATTCCGTCGGTGAGAGCCGGCCCGATTGGGAGATTCTGTCGGCCCTGTCCGTGCTGATGGGCATCCCGCTCGAATACGGCGATGCCAAAGAATTGCTCAAAGAGATCCGCAGCGTCATCCCCGGCTACGGCCAACTGGGACCGGCTCCGATTCCTCCTAAAGTCGATCAGGCCGCACTTGACCGGTACTTGGCGGAGGGCTATCGCCGGAACCTCTCAGCCCGCTATACTCTCACCCCCGGAGTCAGGCGGCCCGAGGGAACCGTGCAGGTGGGGCTGACCCAAAGCTTGTTCCATGCGGGAAAGTTCTCGACTCGATCGAAAGGCTTGCTCCAAGTCGAAGGCCGCGGCTCATTGCGCATGAATCCGGCGGACGCTGTGCGGTTTGCGGTGACCGACGGTGATCGAGTTCGGTTATCGAATGCGCGAGGCAACGTCACCACGTTCGTAAAAGTGTGGGACCGAGTCCCGGAAGGATTGGCATGGTATCCCGATCATTTTGCACAGGAGATGACCCAACTCTTCGAGTGCACGGTGGATCCGGAGACGAAGGTGCCGTCGTTCCGGATCGCGTCCGTATCGGTGATGAAAGTGGCATAGGACAGACAAGATTGTGAAGCCGTTCATCTGCTATCCGGGAGCATTGTCGTGACTGAACTTAGCTTGCGCCTCGCCATTTCCCTCGCTCAAATCGCCGCTGTGATGGGCATCGTCATGTTGACCGTGATGATCCTGACGCTCGCCGAGCGCAAAGTTCTCGGCTGGATGCAGGACCGCATGGGACCCATGGAAGTGGGCCCCTACGGCATCCTCCAACCGATCGCAGACGGCCTCAAGCTCTTCTTCAAGGAAGACATCATTCCCGCCGGCGCGAACAAGTTCATGTTCAGTTTGGCGCCGATTTTGGCTATGGTGCCGGCGCTGATTGGTTTCGCCGTCATTCCTTTCGGTCCGACTCTCTCATTTGAAGTCGGCGGCATCAAGGTTCAACCTTTCGTCATCAGCGACATCAACATCGGCATCCTGTACATCCTGGCCTTCACCTCAATCGGCGCCTACGGCATCATCCTGGGCGGGTGGGCCTCCAACAGCAAGTACTCGCTGTTGGGGGGGTTGCGGTCTGCCGCCCAGGTCATCAGCTACGAATTGAATGTCGGACTGGCCATCGTCGGCGTGCTGATTCTGGCCGGCTCGCTGAGTCTGGTGAGGATCGCTGAGGCCCAGGCGGGCGGGTTCTGGCACTGGTATCTCTTCGCCCTTCCGATGCCCCAGGTCGTGGCCTTCGTGGTCTATGTGATCTCTTCCGTTGCCGAAACCAATCGCGTACCGTTCGACTTGCCCGAGGCGGAGAGTGAACTCGTCGCTGGTTTCTTCACCGAGTACAGCGGCATGCGCTTCGCGTTTTTCTTCATCGCGGAATACGCCAACATGGTGCTCGTCTCATGCGTCGCCGCGGCGCTCTTCCTCGGAGGCTGGAATGCTCCCTATCCCGGCACGATCCTGGGCCATCTGGGGATCAGCGGCATCGCGTGGATCGAGAATGTCGCTTGGTTTACCGTGAAAGTTTACTTTTTCCTGTTCCTGTTCTTTTGGCTGCGGGCCACCTTGCCGCGGTTGCGGTACGACCAATTGATGCGGTTCGGATGGAAGGTCATGTTGCCGATCGCGCTCGGCAACATTATCGTGACGTCGATCGCTGCGTATTTCTTTCCGAAGTAAGCGGGGAAGGCGTCAGCAATCGGCAGTCAGCGTAAAAGGCTGACGGCTCATAGCTGACCGCTGATAGCTGATATGCAACGATTCACCGACTGGCTCAAGACCATCACGTTCTACGAAATTCTCGTCGGCATGAAGGCCACGCTTTCGCATCTCCTGCAGTACAAACCCATCACGATCCAGTACCCGCACGAGAAACGGAACTTGCCGGACAACTATCGCGGCATGCTGGCGCTCCTTCGCTATGACGATGGCACTGAGAAGTGTGTGGGGTGCGACTTGTGCGAGGCGGCCTGCCCCTCCCGTGTGATCCGCGTCGTCAGTGCAGAGGTGCCCGGCGAACCGACGAAACGGTACTCAAAAGAATATTACATGGACATGACCCGCTGCCTGTTCTGTGGCATGTGCGTCGACGCCTGTCCAGTGGATGCGCTCGGCATGACTCGCGAATTCGAATGGGCCGTGTACGACAAGCGCCAGCTTCTGCTGAACAAAGCTCAATTGCTCGCCATCGGCGATCGATCATTCCCGATTCGGGAAAAGCGGTTGGAGCTGCAGCATCCGAACGTGGCGTTCTTCAACATCCCGTTCAAACACGTGCCGCAAAAGCCGGTCTGAACACTCCGAGGCCGGATATCGTGCTGCGCGCGACATGCGCACAAGGTGGAATCGGACTGAGTCATCTGGATGGAACTGGCCTTCTTCTTTTATTTCGCCCTCGTGATCACCGTCACGTCGACCCTTGTGGTCGCGTTCCGGAATCCCATCTATAGCGCGCTTTCCCTGCTTATCATGTTCTTTCACGTCGCGGGGCTGTACGTCACGCTCCATGCGGAGTTCCTGGCAGCCGTGCAGATCATCGTGTATGCAGGCGCCATTCTCGTGTTGTATCTCTTCGTCGTCATGCTGCTGAATATGAAGCAAGACGACCCGTATCATCGACAGTGGCCCGTTGCGGGACTGATCGGGGGACTGCTCCTGATCGAAGCCCTCGTCTTGACCACTGCACGGTACCGCGTACCGGCCGTGACAACGTCGGAAGTGGAGTCGGTGGTTGAACAGAGCGGCAACACCGAAGCGATCGCCGAGGTGCTGTACTCGACGTATCTGTTCCCCTTCGAGGTCGCGTCGTTGATCCTGCTCGTGGCCATGATCGGCGCCATCCTCCTGGCCAAACGCGACCTCCAGGAGGCGCCAAGGTCATGACGGTTCCGATGTCCTACTATCTCACGCTCAGCGCGATCGTGTTTCTGACCGGCCTCGTCGGCGTGCTGATCCGCCGGAACATCATCATTATTTTACTTTCGGTGGAATTGATGTTGAACGCGACGAACATCAACTTCGTCGCCTTTTCGCAGTACTTTCACAACGTCGCAGGACAGGTCTTCGTGTTTTTTGCTCTGACGGTGGCGGCGGCGGAAGTGGCCGTGGGTCTGGCCATCATCATCGCGCTCCATCGGGCAAAATCCACGATCAATGTAGACGAGTTTAGTCTCCTCAAGTGGTGATCATGAACATGCCGAGAACTGCGATCAAGACGAAGTTGGACTCAGCACTTAGCACTCAGCACTGAGCCCTACAATTATGATCTACGCCCTGATCCCTCTCCTCCCATTCGCCGCCTTTCTGATCCTCGGATTAGCCGGGTGGCGGATCAAGGATCGCGCACATCTGGTGGCCGTCCCCGCCGTCGCTTTGTCTTGGGTACTGTCGATCGTCGCGTTCATCGACGTCGTCTTGGGATCGGTCATCTCTGTTCCCCTGTACACGTGGCTCACGTCCGGTCCGCTCGATATTCACATCGGCTTGTCGGTCGATCGGTTGACGGCCGTGATGTTACTCCTGGTGACGACGGTGAGCGGTCTCGTCCACATCTATACGATCGGTTACATGCATGGGGAACCGGGCTATGCGAGGTTTTTCAGTTATATCGCCCTCTTCACCTTCTCCATGCTCATGCTCGTACTGGCCGACAACCTGCTTCAGCTGTTCATCTTCTGGGAAGCGGTCGGGCTCTGTTCGTACCTCCTGATCGGCCATTGGTACGAACGACCGTCGGCCTGTTCCGCGGCAACAAAAGCCTTTATCGTGAACCGGATCGGCGATTTCGGATTTCTCCTTGGTCTCTTCCTGGCCTGGGCGTCGTTCGGTTCACTCACCTATCTCGACATTTTCGCCCAGGCCCATCAATCCGCGAACGAAACGCTGAACCTGCTTGCCCCGCTGGGCGGTCACTGGGAGGTTTCGGTCGTCACATTGGTGTGCCTCTTGTTGTTCACGGGAGCCGTCGGCAAATCGGCGCAGGTACCGTTACACGTCTGGCTGCCTGATGCCATGGAAGGCCCCACTCCGATCTCCGCTCTCATCCATGCCGCGACGATGGTCACGGCCGGTGTCTTTATGGTGGCCCGGCTGGCTCCCTTGTACAACCTCTCCCCGACCGCTATGTCGGTCGTCGCAATCGTCGGTGGCCTGACCATGGTCTTGGGCGCGACCATCGCTGTTACGCAGACCGACATTAAACGGGTGGTCGCCTACTCCACTGTGAGCCAACTCGGTTACATGATGATGGCTTGCGGTCTGGGTGCCTATGCGGCCGGAATCTATCATCTCCTGACCCACGGAGCTTTCAAAGCTCTGCTGTTCTTAGGCTGCGGCTCCGTGATCATCGCGCTCCATCATGAGCAAGATATGCGGCATATGGGAGGACTCAAGGAGAATCTTCCCGTGACCTACTGGACCTTCGTCGTCGGCTCCCTCGCGCTGGCTGGATTCCCACTGACTGCCGGATTTTTCAGCAAGGACGATCTTCTCGTATCGACGTGGTCGGCCGGTCCGCTCGGTCAGATTCTGACCATCTTCGGACTGCTGACCGCGATGCTGACTGCGTTCTACAGTTTTCGACTCGTCTTCGTCACGTTTTGGGGACCGTCGCACGTCGATCCTCACCATGCCGGTCACGTGCAGGAACCCTCGAAGACCATGACGGTCCCGCTCATCATTCTTGCCGTGCTCAGCGTCATCACCGGCTACCTTGGCATTCCAGGGTTTCTCGAACCGGTCTTTGCAACCGGTTCGGACACAGGTTCTGATCACAGCGGGGGGACCGCGGGTATCATGATGACTGCTACGCTCATGGGCCTCCTGGGGATCGCCGGAGCGTACTACCTGTATGTGATCAGGCCGGGGCTCCCGGATCAATTGATTCGAACGTGGCAGGCTCTGTACCAAGGGTCGCTCCACAAGTGGTATGTCGACGAAGCCTATGACCGGACGGTCGTACGCCCCACGTTTGCTATGGCGGACGAACTCTGGACAAAGATCGATGTCAGGATTATCGACGGGGCCGTCAACGGTGTCGCCCGGGCGATAGCCTGGGGTGGCTGGCTCCTGCGTCTCGTGCAAAGTGGACAAACACAACATTACGCGCTCGGCATGGCGCTCGGCGCCGTGGTGTTCTTGACCGTCCTGTTGATCTTCTGAGGTCCGATGCAATCCAGCGGATTTCCATGGCTCTCATTGCTGATCCTGCTCCCTTTGGGAGGAGCTGTGGCGTTGTTGTTTGTGAAAGACTCCGCTGTGCGTTGGCTCGCCCTTGGCGTGGCGATCGCCGATTTTGTGGTTGCCCTGCCGCTTTGGTGGCTCTTCGATCCGAGTTCAAGCCAGATGCAATTCACGGAACATGTGATCTGGATCACTTCTCCTTCGATTCATTACAGCCTGGGACTCGATGGCATCAGCCTCCCGTTGGTCCTGATGACGGCGGCGCTCCTGCCGCTCTGCGTGCTCGCGTCGTGGCAGGCCGTCGCGACGAGAATCCGAGGCTTCATGGCCATGCTGCTCGTCATGGAAGCGGCGATGCTCGGCGTATTCATGGCCTTGGACTTCGTGCTGTTCTACGTGTTCTGGGAGGCGATGTTGATCCCCATGTACCTGCTGATCGGGGTGTGGGGAGGACCGAACCGACTGTACGCCGCCATCAAATTTTTCTTGTATACGCTGGCCGGCAGCGTGCTGCTGCTTGTCGCGATCCTCGTACTGTTTTTCTACGGAGGCCACACCTTCGACATCCTGGCCTTGACACAAGTATCGTACCCGACCTCCCTCCAGATGTGGCTCTTCCTCGCCTTGTTCGCCGCCTTCGCCGTGAAAGTTCCGATGTTTCCCTTCCACACCTGGCTTCCTGACGCGCATGTCGAAGCGCCGACCGCCGGGAGCGTGTTGCTCGCCAGCGTGTTGCTGAAGATGGGCACCTATGGGTTCGTTCGTTTCAGCCTGCCGATGTTGCCGGATGCAAGCCGGACGTTCGCACCCATGATGATTGTGCTGTCGATCGTCGCCATCATCTACGGAGCTTACATGGCATTGGCCCAGGCCGATCTCAAGAAACTGATCGCCTACTCAAGTGTCAGCCACATGGGATTTGTTACGCTCGGTCTCTTCGTGTCGAATCAACCGAGCATCGAGGGCGCCGTGCTCCAGATGGTCAACCACGGGATCACGACGGGAGCGTTGTTCTTGTGCGTCGGGGTCATCTACGAGCGCACCCATAGCCGCTTGATCGCCGACAACGTCGGATTGACCAAACCCATGCCGCAGTACGCCACCTTTTTGGTCATCTTTGCCCTGTCTTCGCTCGGCCTGCCCGGCACCAACAGTTTTGTCGGAGAATTCCTCGTGCTGGCCGGGACGTTTCTTTGGAGCAAAGTCGCTACGGCCCTGGCCTCGCTCGGACTGATTCTCGCAGCAACCTACCTGCTCTGGATGGTGCAACGGATCGCCTTTGGTGTTCCCTCTCCCCACCACCTGCCGGAGCTCAGAGATCTGAATCAGCGCGAACTGGCGACATTGGTGCCATTGGCGGTGCTGGTTTTCTGGATCGGCTTTTTCCCCAATCCTCTCGTCAGCCGGATGCATACGAGTGTCACGAAGACGATCGACCTCATGTCGAGGACACGCATCGCTCCTGTAACGCATCCCTCTGCCGGACAGGCGCTGCCTGCATCGGTTTTGACGGTCCAACAGCCACTGGCACAGGAATCTGCACGATGACCTTCTCCGGCGCCGACCTCCTGGCCATCCTGCCCGAACTGATCATTATCACGGCCGCCTGTCTCGTCCTGGCCTTTGATCCCGTCACACCATCTCCGCGCAAGGACCTGCTGGCATGGCTCAGTCTCGGCGCCCTCGCGCTCTGCATCGGGCTTACGGGAGGGCAGATCAGTGTTTTGAATGTACGCGTCACAGCGTTCAGCGACCTGATCGTCATCGATGCCTACGCCAGGTTCTGGAAACTGCTCCTCTATGTCGTGAGCGGACTGACGATCCTGATGTCGATGCCCTACTTGAAAGCCGAGCGGTTGAACCTGGGTGAATACTACGGATTCATCCTGCTTGCCCTCTCGGGCATGATGGTCATGGTGTCCGCTACCGACTTGCTAACGATCTATCTCGGCACCGAGCTGATGTCGTTGTCTCTCTATGTGATGGCAGGACTCAAGCGGTCGGAACCTCGATCACTGGAAGCCTCGGCGAAATATTTTGTTTTGGGAGCTTTTTCATCCGGGATCCTCTTATACGGGATTTCTTTGCTCTTCGGGGTCTCCGGCAGCACGAAGTTGGCTGACATCGCGGTAGCAGTGGGCGCGAGAGGACTCGGCGACCCGATCTTGTTGATGGCCACGATTCTGTTGACGGTTGGATTCGGGTTTAAACTTGCCGTGGTTCCGTTTCACATGTGGACGCCGGACGTCTATCAGGGCGCACCAACGTGCGTCACGGCTTTCATGGCCGTCGCCTCCAAAGCCGCCAGTTTCGCGGCCTTCCTGCGCGTTTTCGTGGAAGGGTTGGGCGGACTGAAGGTCAACTGGTCGATGTTGTGTATGCTGCTCTGTGTGGTCACCCTCGTCCTGGGCAACGTCGTCGCCATTATCCAAACCAACATCAAGCGCATGCTGGCCTATTCCAGCATTGCGCACGCTGGCTATGCCCTGCTCGGGGTCGTCGCAGCCGGCCGAGGGGTCGGCGAATCGGGTAGCGCGACCGGCCTCGCGAGTGTCATGTTGTATCTCGTTCTCTATGCGTTCATGACCCTTGGCGCGTTCACCGTGATCAGTATGCTCCGCAAGGGCGGACTTGAAGGGGAAGAGATCGACGACTTTACAGGACTCGCCAAGCGCCAGCCGCTGGCGGCATTTCTGATGCTGGTCTTCATGGCTTCGTTGGCCGGTATCCCTCCGACGGCCGGGTTCATCGGTAAGTTCTACGTTTTCATGGCGGCAGTTGAAGCGGGCATGACCTGGCTCGCGGTCGTCGCCCTCGTCTTCGCAGCAATATCGGCCTACTACTACATGCGCGTGGTCATGGTGATGTATATGCGCGATCCGGACGTGTCGACTCTCGAATCCCCACAGCTCATCACCTCGCCCGCGCTCTCGGTCGTGCTGGTCTGCGCCGTCGCCGGCGTGATCGTGTTCGGGGTCTTTCCCAATCCCTTAGTCAGCCTCGCTCTGCAGTCGGTGCTCTTCCTCAAATAAGGTTTCTCATCTCTTCCGAATCCGTGCACGAACTCTTGACTCGTGCTACGCTGTGCCCGTGCAACCCTTGCGGTTTCTCATCGACCTCGGAAAATCATTTCTCCATAACGGGTGTGCAAGTCTGGCGGCATCGCTGGCCTTTTTTTCCCTGCTCTCGCTCTTCCCGCTTGTGTTCCTGTTATTGTACGGGCTGAGTTTTGTCGTGAGTCAGGAGGTCATCAGCGAACAGGTCTTGCTCAGCTTCCTCAAGGGATTCCTTCCGTCCCTGGGAGAACATGTGGCAGAAGAGCTCCATCGAGTCGGCTCCTTAGAAACCGTCCGTTGGGCTGTCTTCCTTGCATTTGCGTGGTTCGGCGCACTGGTGTTTTATGAAATCGACTACGCCTTGAACGTCGTCTTCGAAAGCACCTGGCGTCGGCACCCTCTCATCTCCACGATGATTGCGGTAGCCTCGCTGGGCGCCATGGGTCTGTTGCTGATCGTATCGTATGTGGCCACTCAAACCGTGAATTTTCTGATCTCCTATGCCCCTCAATTGTGGGGGCTGGACCTGATCGCGCTCGCAGCCCACAACTTTTTCCTCACCTATACCTTGCCCTTCGGCCTCGCCTTTGTGGCGGTGACGGTGTTGTATCGCTTCGTCCCGCGGCGTCGACCGCAATGGCGTGAAGCCATGATCGGCGCCCTCACATTCAGCCTGCTGTGGGTCTCCGCCAAGCTGCTGTTCGTGACTTATGGCACCTACGCTACGATCTACACCCATCTGTACGGATCGCTCTTCGAGGTGATTCTCTTGCTCCTATGGGTATATTACTCCTCAGCTCTGTTGCTGATAGGGGCCGGAGTGGCTCACTCTCTCCAGCAACGTGCCCTTGCGGTTTCGGCTGCGGCTGAAAAATCTTCTCACCCGGACCCCGCTGTGCTCTAGCATCTCCCGCCGTGATCGGGTTTTCTTGGCCTGTCAACTTCCGGCCTTTTTCTGGCAGGGAACTTCCTTCCTGGCTAAAATGGCATCCGGCACGAAGGGAGCTGCTTCTTCATGGACGATCTCGGCAAGGATATGCTCATGCTCGGCGGAACTCTGGCAGGGTTCGTCGCGGCACTGCTCTCCGTCATGGAGAAATTGATCAACATAAAGGATCACATCAGACCAGGCAAAGAACGGAAGTCACCGGCACCGTCTGAACGCCCCACGAGCGAACCCTCCCCAAGCATCGATTTCTTTTCTTCGAAGCCGCTACGGGGAACGTCGTATCTGCTGCTGTATGAAACTGGTGTAATCGTCGCTGCTGGACTGTTGTTGAACTATGTCGGGCTCACGCTGAGCCGCCATCTGGAGAGTATTCTGTTCCTGGACATGACAGGAACGGCGCTGGTCGCATTCCTCTTGGGCCCCTGGTGGGGCGCCATCACAGCGTTACTCTCAAATTCCGTCGTGAACTGGCTGCTCTACCCGGAAACTGGTGCCGACGTCGTTATTTTTCCTTGGTCGCTGGTCAGCATGACCGGTGCCTTTTACTGGGGCTGGATGGCTCGGCAAACGGGGTTTCAGAAGTATCTCAAGACCGGTCGCAGTTCCGCCTGGTCCCACGCCTGGTTCCTGTACGTGTTCGGCGTTGGAGGGGCCCTGGTGATGAGTCTCCCAGGAACCTTCGTTCAGGCGGCCTTGCACGAACGTGCGACGTTTGCGTTGAACCCCGACGTGGCGGAAAGCCTGAGCTTCCGCGTCCTCCAATGGGAGCAGGCGATCCGAGGGTACCTTGAAACCCAGTTCGGCCTGGCACATGGAGAGAGTCTGAGCTGGTGGGTCGTCAACTGGTTTCAGACGTGGGTCCGGTACATTCCGGACAAAACCATGAGCGCCGCGATCGCGCTCGTTGTCCTCAAGTACGGCTATCCCCTCTTCGAGCGAGAACTGATCCATGGCGGACCCGAACGTGAACGGCCGAAGGACGAACGGATCCTGCCGCTGGTGTTGGGCCTCATTTTCGCTCCCTCATTCGCGGTGCTGATCAGCAGCGAAACCTACGGAGAATCGGCGTGGTGGCCGCTGTGGTCCGCCCCCTGGCTCCTCATGCTATTGGGCTATGTCAAGCTACGGTACTGGGGGCCGACGAACGCGAGTCTGCAGGAAGCACGCCTCCAACGTGCCGAACGGTACGCACGGGCGCTGAAACCGATCGGCAAGGAAGCGTCGTATGAATTCTGCCGCCGACTGACGTTTGTTACGTTGATCGCCAGTCTCCTGTTTGCGCTCTGTCTGCCCATCCTCCTCATGGATTTCTATCGGGTCACGTTCAAGTTCTTCTGCGTCGTATACGGCTTTCTCCTCGTCGTCCACCTGATCCGCGTGGCCATCGCTCAGAACATCTCCATCGCACGAGCCGACGGATAATTACCGACTCACGGATTCCTCCGTCGCATCGCGCACGTCGACTCGGCGGCATCCGGCTGGTTCGGGTATACTAACAGCCATGCGTCTGGCTCGTGTGCGTCGGCTATGCACGATCGTCCTGGCTTTAACGCTGATCCTTATCGTGCCGGCGGAAAGTCAGGTGATCAAGTCTGGTCCGCCGGCCTGTCCCGGCGTGGCGCTCACCTTCGACCTCTGCCCGGTTCGCGGCGGGACCGGCTACGATCAGGCGCTCATTGACTATTTGATCGAGCGAAAAATCCCCGCCACCTTCTTTCTGTCCGGTAAATGGATCACCAAGCATGATGATCAAGTACGGGCGCTTCTCCGGATTCCCTTCTTTGAAGTGGGCACTCACGGTGAGGTTCACGCCCATTTACCGATGCATCCGGCCGAGGAGCAAAAACAGGAAATCCTCGGACCGGTCCGGCTGCTCAAAACCAAGTACGGCCATGATGCGACCTTGTTTCGTCCCCCCTACGGCGAGTTCAATGACGAGACAGTTGACGTCGTCCATGGGCTCGGTCTTCAGTTCATTTTGTGGAATGCGGTGTCCGGTGACCCGGATCCAACACTCTCTGCCGCACAGATCGATGATCGGCTGAAGCGGTTTGTCCGTAAAGGTAGCGTGGTCGTCATGCATGCCAACGGAAGGGGCATCCACACACGCGAGGCTGTGGAGTATCTTGATCAACAGCTCCTGCCGCAACGTGGCTTGATTCCAATGACCGTCAGCGATCTCTTGAACTGTAAGCAGACGACGCCATGACCAATCTCACCATCCGTCAGATGAAGCCCGAAGATTGTCCGGCAGTGATTGCCCTGCTGATCGACTCCGAGCCGTGGAAACGGCTTGGTTATACTGCTGCCGATTGGGATCAGTATTTTGCGGCGATCCCCCGGGGACGCGACAGCTACGTGGCCGATCTTGACGGGACGGTGGCGGGCATCGCGGTCGTCCGACAGAAATTCCTGTTGGGCGACTACCTGGAGCTTTTCGGAGTGGCCGACTGGGCGAGAGGTAAAGGGGTCGGGGGACATCTGCTCGGAGAGATCGAGTCGATGGTCTTCGCCAGAGCCAAGAACCTCTTTATCTGCGTGTCAGATTTCAATGAACCGGCTCGGCGGTTCTATCAGAAACACGGATATCAGGAGATCGGCTCAATACCGAACCTTTTAATCCATGGTGCGGCGGAGGTGCTCATCAGAAAAACGACAGGACCAGGAATGAAAGACAGAGGAAGGTAGTCATGCGTGTCAAGAAGCTCCTCCACACTAGAATGCGCGTCAGCGATATGGATCAGACGATTCGTTTCTACACCACGGTGCTCGGCCTCGAAGTACTCGAGCAGAAGGTATCACCGCGGGGCTCACATCTGGCATTCCTCAAAGTGCCCAACAGCGACGAGCTCATCGAGCTCTGCAGCTTTCCAGCCAGCGGGCCGGTCAAAGTCCAGGAGGACCTCGTTCATTTGGCGTTCCAGGTCGACAACCTCGACGAGACCATCAGGCAGCTCGAGGGGAAAGGGATCAGGATTACCGACGGTCCCACGAAGACCTCATCCGGCAATCGCTTCATTTTTATCGACGCTCCGGACGGCTACGAAGTCGAGCTCATCGAACGGCCGCCGGGTGTGAAGATTGTCTGACGAGCCTCCTTCACAGCCCTTTTCCCGCTCCTCCTCTTCATGATACCTTCCACCGCCTGTGTGAGCATCGGTCATGGGAAGGGGCGACACATGAAAAACGGATTTTTCCGGGGCCACGGCCTTGGCAACGACTATCTCGTAGTCGACCCGAGAGCGCTCACGTTTAAGCTCACGCCAAAGAACGTTCTGCTCCTCTGCAATCGCAATTGGGGCCTCGGGAGCGACGGTATTCTGGCGCTGGTCCCGAGCAAGAAGGCCAACTTTGGGTTGCGCATCTTCAACCCCGACGGCAGTGAAGCGGAAAAATCGGGGAATGGTCTCCGGATCTTCGCTCGATATCTTCATGCAACCGGCAAGACGAAGAAGAAGCGCTTCACCGTGGAGACAAAGGGTGGCCTCGTCACGATCGGTCTCCACGTGGACCGTCATGGAGACGCCAGCGCCGCGACAGTCGAAATGGGACATGCAACGTTTGAACCGAGCGCCCTCCCCTGCACACTCGCGGTCGAGGAACTCCTCCGACAACCGATCCAAGCGGCTGGGCGTTCGCTCCAGTTCACCGGCGTCAGCGTCGGCAACCCCCATTGCGTCATTTTCAAAGAGGCCGGAGAGTCGTGGTCGCGCGAAGACCTCTTGTCGCTCGGGCCCGCATTGGAGCATCACGCGATCTTCCCGAAACGAACGAATGTTCAACTGGCGGTGCCGACCGGACCGAAAGAAATCTTCATCCTGATCTGGGAACGGGGAGCCGGTGAGACGCAAGCCTCCGGGTCCTCTTCTTGCGCAGCCGCCAGCGCCGCCGTGCGGCTGGGCTTGGTCCAAAGCCCCGTCACGGTGAGGATGCCCGGCGGCGCGTTGAATATTGAAGTGAACGCCGACTTCAGTCTCACCATGAAGGGTCCGGTGGCGGAGGTGGCCCGCGGAACCCTGAGTCCCTCATTCGTGCGGACGCTGCGCTGAATAAGCGATCAGCAGTCCGCGGTCAGCTATCAGGCGACAGCGAAGCCAACTTGCCCGCGGAATCCCCGGCCTTTAGAATGATCGCAGGATCATTGCGTCTGCTGATGGCTGAAAGCTGACGGCTTCATGGCTACTTCAATCGACCTCCAATCCAAACTCGCTCACCTACCCGACCAGCCCGGCGTGTACCTCTTCAAGGATGCGGCGGGCGAGATCCTCTACATCGGCAAGGCTGCGTCTCTGGCCGATCGTGTACGGTCCTATTTTCTCAAAGGCGCCGACCACTCGCCGAAAACCACTCTCTTGGTGAGCCAGATCGCGGACCTCGAAACCATCGTCACCCGGTCGGAATTGGAAGCGCTCATCCTGGAAAGCAATCTGATCAAGCGCCATCGACCCAAACTCAACATCGTGCTTCGCGACGATAAACACTACCCCTATCTTCGCCTGCCGATCAAAGAGGATTTTCCCCGGCTGTCGATCGTCCGTCGCGTCCAGAAGGACGGGGCGCTCTATTACGGCCCCTATACTCCAGCCGGCGCATTACGCGAGACGCTCAAAGTCATCAAGAAGGTCTTCCCTCTCGCGACTTGCACGATCAAGATCGACGGCACGGCGGAACGGGCCTGCATCGAATTTGAAATCAAGCGCTGCATGGCACCCTGCACCGGTAATCAATCGAAGGAGGACTACCAGAAGATCGTTGCGCAGGTTCGACAGTTCCTCGAAGGACGCGACCGTGAATTGCTCGACGATCTGACCGCACAGATGACGGCAGCGGCGGAGCAGGAGGAGTTCGAAGAGGCCGCGCGATTGCGCGACCGGCTCTTCAAGGTCGAACGCACTCTGGAGAAACAACGGGTGACGCAAACGAACGACACCGACCAGGACGTGGTCGGTGTCGCACGCCAGGGAACAGCCGTCGATCTCCAGTTGCTGTTCGTCCGTGGCGGTCTCTTGATCGGTCGCAAAGACTTCTTTTGGCCTCAAGCAGCGGACGCCGGCGATGAAGAGCTCGTCCGATCGGCAATCGAGCAGTTCTACAACATAGACGGACGGCCGCCCAAGGAACTGTTGCTCCCCGTCGAGCTCAACGATGTGGCGCTGATCGAAGAGTGGCTCTCGGACAAACGGGGAGACAAGGTCCGGCTGGTGGCACCGGAACGGGGGATGAAACACCAATTGCTCTTGCTTGCGGAGGAGAATGCCGTCGCGTCGGTGGCCGAGCATCTCAGAGACGAGCTGCTCGATCGGCAGGCGGTGGACGAACTTCAGCGCCTCTTGCGCCTCGATCACCCTCCGGAGCGCATTGAGGGGTTCGACATTTCCAACACGATGGGGAACCAATCCGTCGCATCGATGGTCGTCTGGGAACGGGGCCAGTTGAAGAAATCGGACTACCGGCGGTTTAAGATCCAGACGGTCGTCGGTGCCAATGACTTTGCCAGCATGCAGGAGGTGGTGCTACGACGTTATCGAGACACCGAGGACCTCGCTCGACCTGACGTCGTCCTCATCGACGGAGGGCTCGGACAACTGGCAGCTGCCAGGGAGGGGTTGAAACAGGCAGGCCAACCGAATATGGCCATCATCGGTCTCGCGAAAGCCCGCGGCGAGAAAGACGAACGGATTTTCCTGCCTGGGCGAAAAAACCCCATCACCTTGCGGGCGAACTCACCGGCCACTCATCTCGTTCAACGCATCCGAGACGAAGCTCATCGGTTTGCGATTACCTTTCACCGAAGGCTGCGAGGCAAGGCCCTTCTTGCCTCCCAATTGGATCAAATCATCGGGATCGGAGAAATTCGTCGCACCTCCCTGCTGAAACGGTTCAAGACACTGGAGGGCCTCACGGCCGCGTCGGACGAAGATCTCCGGGCGACGGGATTGAATTCTCAGACCATTCAGGACCTTCGCGCACAGCTGGGCACCAGGACAGCCACCGGCTCGTAACCTTGCATCCTCCGTCGAACACTCCGTTCGACCCTACCCAAGATGTTCTTCGCCCTAGCAATTCAGCAGGGAATGGTTCTATCCTATCCGCCGGTTGGCGGTGGTACGTCACACAGGACCGCTCGCAGCAGTCCGAGCGGGTCACAGAGACAATCGCCTCCGCATCGTCGGGAGGAGGGTGTCATGGATACCCGTATCGATACGTCACGCCAGACATCGGATGACGTCGTCAGCTTGCGGCAGCGCGTCGCCGAGCTTGAGCAGACCATCGCGCAGCAGCGACTCGCAGATGCCGCGCTGCGCGAACGTCAGGTTCATTTTCAGACTCTCTACGAGGACACGCCTGCGATGGCGTTCGTTCTGTCCATGGACGGAACGATTCTCTCGCTCAACCGGTACGGCGCCGAACAGTTGGGCTATACCCCCGAGGAGCTGGTCGGCCAATCAGTCTTGCAAATTTTCGACCCTGCCGACCACCACGCTGTGCTCAGACAACTGACCGTTTGTGGACACACTTCCGACAGCACCATGGGCTGGGAGTTGCAGAAGGTTCGGAAGGACGGCTCTCGCCTCTGGGTTCGGGAAACAGCACGGACCATCCGAGATGCGGCGGGATCACCAACCATCCTCGTCGTCTGCGAGGACATTACCACGCGCAAGACCGCCGAAGAGGAGTTGCGCGTCACGGCTCAGAAACTCCAAGCGCTCATCCACGCTTGTCCGCTCGCAGTCATGTCGCTCGACAACGAAAGCGAGACGGTGACGCTCTGGAATCCAGCCGCTGAAGCCATGTTTGGGTGGCACGCCGACGAGACGTTGGGCCGACCAACTCCATTTCTGCCTCCCTCGCAGCATTACGAATCGGGCCACATGTGGGACGATCTGATCACCAGTGGAGCGGTGTCCGGCGTGGAGTTCCGTCGAGTCCGCAAGGATGGGATACCGATCGACATTTCCTTATGGGCAACCGTGCTGAAGAATGAACATGGGACTGTCACCGACACCATCGGCTTCCTGGCCGATATCACCGCCCGCAAGCAGGTCGAGGCCTCATTGCGAGAGAGCGAACAGGCCATTCGTGCACTGCAGGAAACGATCTCTCGACCCGCGCTGACTTTCGACCAGCGTATCCAAGCGATGCTGGAATTGGGTTGCCGTCGGTTTAAACTTCCCATCGGACTCGTGACGCGCGTCGAAGGCAAGAGCCTTGTCATCACCCATGTCTCGTCCCAAGAAACACACATCGTCGCCGGTACGGTCCTCCCCCTCAACCAGACGTACTGTCATGCCACGCTCACAGCGGAGGAGCCGGTTTGTTTCGAGCAGGCCTCGGCGTCCGAGTGGCGAAATCATCCTGGCTATACGACGTTGGAGATCGAGTGTTATATCGGAACGAAGCTGGTCGGGCTCAATTCGATCCATGGGACGATCTGTTTCGTCGCTCCCACCCCGTACGCGACTCGTTTCACCGATGCGGACAAGGACTTTCTCTTGCTGATGGCACAATGGATCGGCCATGAGCAGGACCGCCAGGAATCGGAACGGGCATTGAAACAACAGGAGAGTCTGTTGCGTGCCGTCATCGACACCGCCACCGACGCGATTTTTATGAAAGATACGAAGGGCCGATACCGGCTCATCAACGCCGCCGGTGCAAAGACCATCGGTAAACCGGTGGAGGAGGTCATCGGGAAAACCGATCAAGAATTATTCCCGCCTGAAACCGCCAAACGACTCATGGAGAATGACCAGCAGGTGCTGATCGGAGGGTCACAACATCACTTTGAGGCTGTCATTCCATTCCAGGGAGAACCCCGAACGTTTTCATCGATCAAGACGCCGCACCGGGATCCTCAAGGGAACGTGATCGGGCTCGTCGGTGTCTCACGCGATATCACCGATCAAAAACTGCTTGAAGAGCAACGGAGCAAGAGCGAGCGGCTGTTCGCCTCGTTCATGGAAAACCTGCCGGGCCTTGCCTGGATCAAAGATACGGCCGGGCGGTATGTGTACCTGAATGGCGCGTTTGAACGAGCCTTTGACGTCAAGCTGCTGGATTGGAAAGGAAAAACCGATTTCGAGGTGTGGCCAAGGCCTGTCGCCAACCAGTTCACGGCCAATGATCGTCAGGTCCTCTCGACGAATGCTCCGATTTTGACCGTGGAAACAGCACCGCAGGCGGATGGAAATCACGCCTCACTCGTCAGCAAATTCCCCATTCCTAACGAACAAGGGTCTCCCATTCTCGTCGGAGGGGTTGCGGTTGACATCACCGAACGCAAACAGGCCGAGGAGGCCCTGCGGTTGACGCAATTTGCGGTGGATCGCGCTGCCGATCTTGCCTTCTGGATCGACCGCGAGGCGCGCTTCGCGTACGTCAACGACGCGGCCTGTCAACGACTCGGCTACACACGTCACGAGTTGTTGTCGATGACGGTTGCAGATGTGGACCCGAATTATCAGACGGAATCGTGGCCCCAACATTGGGAGGCACTTCGTCGTACGGGCCAGCTTCGCTTCGAGACCATGCACCGGACGAAAACCGGCGAGCTCTATCCCGTGGAGGTCGTCGCCAACTACGCGACGTTCGAAGGCAAAGCGTATAACTTCGCCTTCGCCCGCGACATCTCCGAACAGAAACGGGCTGAGGCTGCGTTGCGCGACAGCGAAGCGCGTTGGAAAACGCTGTTCGAGCATGCAGGAGTCGGCATTGCGCAGCTCAGCTTGACCGGACAATTTCTGCGCGCCAATGCCCGCCTCTGCCAGACACTGGGTTATTCATCCAAAACGTTGTGTCAACATAGCTTCCACGAAATCACACATCCGGACGACTTGGCATTAAACCTCAGACTCCTGGATGAGTTAATGACCAGCACACGCCCGTCCTTCTCGATGGAGAAACGGTATCGCAGAAACGATGGTGTGTGGTTGTGGGCTACTTCGACCGTCTCGTTGGTTCGCTCGACCTCCGGCACCCCGACCTACTTCATCAAGGTGATCGAGGACATTTCGGAGCGGAAGCAGGCTGAAGAGGCACTCCAGCAGAGCGAGGCGCGACTCCATCGATTCGTGGCAGACGCGCCGGTCGGATTGGTCATCATGGACGCGCAGAAGCGGATCTTGAGTGCCAACAAGGCCTTTTGCGCCCTGACAGGGTATACGGAGTCAGAGATCATCGGCAGCACCTATGCCCTCTATACCCACCCCGACGATCTGCCGGAGAATCTGGTACTAACCGACGAATTTTTCCAGGGTAAACGGTCAGGCTACGCGCATGAGAAACGGTACGTCAGGAAACCCGGCGACATCATCTGGGTGGCCGTCAAGACCACCAGTACCGAATTACCGGGCCATGTCGGCCCCCTCTTGCTCGCCGTCGTTGAAAATATCACCGAACGAAAGCAGGCGATGGATGAGCGCGAGCGGATCAGCCAAGATCTTCATGACGACGTGCTCCAATCGCTGTACGCCGTCGGCATGGGATTGGAAGCGACGAAAGGCCGACTCAAACCGATCTCCCGCTCCACCGCGAAGCGGCTTGAAGGGTCCGTCGCCCAGCTCAACGGTGTCATCCATGAAGTACGAAGCTTCATCCCCCGCATGCAGAAGTCCTCTCGGGCAGACGGGAGTTTCGAGCAGGCTCTTCGATCCCTGGTCGGATCGTTCACGGCAACCGGTTCGGGAGACATTGCCATCACGATCGACGCCGCGGCGTCGGCTGCTCTACCGCTCGATCATTGTCGAGACGTCATCAGCATCGCGAAAGAAGCCATCAGCAACAGCTTGAGACACGCGAAGGCTCGTCGTCGCACCATTACCTTTCACCGGCACCGGAGCACACTGCGGTTGGAAATCACGGACAACGGGCGCGGATTTCAACCGAGCCGGTCGCGGAAGGGGCTGGGGCTGTCCAACATGCGGACCAGGGCGAAAAAGTTGGGGGCACGATTGAAGATCGATTCAGCGCCGGGCCAAGGCACCAGAATTATCATGGATCTTCCTGTGAGATAAGTATGCGACCTCAGCGGGAAAGCCTCGTTACCATCTTGTTGGTCGACGATCACGAAGTCGTCCGTATCGGGCTACGTGCATTGCTGGACGCGGTACCGGGGTTCCGGGTCGTTGGCGAAGGAACGACGAAACGCGAAGCCATCACCGGCGCCGTTCGACTCAAGCCCACCGTCGCCTTGTTGGATATTCGCCTCCCTGACGGCAGTGGGATCGATGCCGCCCGTGAGATCCTCTCGGCCTGTCCAACCACGAATGTGGCGTTCCTGACGAGTTATGCCGACGACGACAGTGTCCTGGCTGCGGTCCTGTCAGGTGCCCAGGGTTACATCCTGAAGGATATCGGATCTGACAATCTCGTGAGGGCGGTGCGGACCGTCGCGAGCGGAAAGCCTCTCTTGGATCCTCGTCTCACGAACCAAACCAGAACCTGGGTTAAAAACCTCTCCCGTCCCGGCCAAACCTCTTTGACCCCGTCGCTCTCTCCGCAAGAACAGCGTCTCCTGCCGCTGATCGCCGAAGGTCACACCAACAAAGAAATTGCCGAGGCCATGCAGCTCAGCGAAAAGACCGTGAAAAACTACCTGGCTAATCTCTTTTCGAAACTCCATATTTCCCGACGTTCCCAGGCCGCCGCCTTCTATGTGCGGAGGTCAACCTCGGACGCCACCCGTCCCGAATAGGCACTCTGTAGAACAATCCAAGAGGCTCGGCGGCCTGATCTTGACAAACGTCTCGGTTCCTTTCATCCTGCCGCAACCATTGTTCACACGCGAGTTGACGTGAATCCTTCAACGGCACTTCGTTCGCGTCCCAACCCAATCCCCGCAGCCGTCGGTCTGTTCTCTCTGCTCGTCGGTCTCTTAGTCCTCCTTGGCTGGGCCGTAGACAGCATTTCCTTAAAAAGTCTTGTTCCGGGCTTGATCTCGATGAAGCCCAATGCCGCGCTGGCGTTTGTGCTGATCGGCTGTGCCTTGTGGTTCCTGTCGTCGCAGAAGCGAACGCGAACCGCATTGTGCGTGGCTCAGAGCAGTGCCTTCGTCGTAACGACCATCGGCGGCCTCACGATCGTTGAATATGTACTCGGTTGGAATCCGGGATTCGATCAGTGGCTCTTCCAGGAATCGCTGACAACGAGCGGTCCTTGGTTCCCCGGTCGCATGGGGCTCAATACCGCCCTCTGTTTTTTTCTGTTTGGCACAGCCCTCATTCTCAATAGAACCCAGTCTCATCGAAATTCCCACCTGCGCGAGAGTCTGACCCTCGGCGGGGTCCTGTTCGCATTCATCGCCCTCCTTGGATACCTTTATCAAGAAACGCTTCTCTACGGAATTGGTCAGTATACCGCCATGGCGTTGCATACCTCGCTGACTCTGCTTGCCGTCGGTGTTGGCCTCCTGTTTCTCCACCCCGACCACGGACTCATGGGCGTTATGACGAGCGAACAGGCCGGTGGACAGATGCTCAGGCGCCTCCTGCCTGGAGTGCTCTTCCTGTTACCCGCGATCGGATGGATCCGCCTCGCGGGTGAACGCCAGGGCTTCTATGAGGAAGCGCTGGGTGTTGCTCTTTTCGCCACCTTGGCCACAGTAGCTCTGTTTATCCTTCTCTGGTGGACCGCACGCTCGTTGAACCTCACGGCACAGGCCCATGATCTGGCGCGGCAGGCCAGTGACGAAAGCGACCGGCGTTTCCGCCAACTGGCTGAGTCGATCCGCGAAGTCTTTTGGCTGAGCGATCCGGCGAAGAGCCAGGTTTTGTACATCAGTCCTGGATACGAGGCGATCTGGGGACGCTCCTATGAGAGTTTGTATGCCATCCCCGCATCCTGGGCTGAGGCCATTCACCCTGACGACCGTGAGCGTATCTGGCACGCCGTCATCACCAAACAATCGACCGGCACCTATAACGAGGAATACCGGATCCTCACTCCGGACGAGTCCGTGCGCTGGATTCATGACCGTGCCTTCCCCGTCTTGAATGACCAGGGTCAGATCTACCGTATCGCGGGTATCGCTGAGGATGTGACGGAGAACAAGCGGACTGAAGCAGCACTACGAGAGAGCGAAGAACGATTCGAAAAGGCGTTTCGCTCCAGCCCTCATCCCATCGGGGTCACCGAACTGGAGAGCGGGGTCTGCCTGGACGCGAATGATGCCTGCCTGGCTCTATTCGGGTTCAGCCGTGAGGAAGTCTTGGGAACGAGCACGTTAGACCTGCAGATCTGGCCGAACCCCGAGGATCGCGCACGCTTTGTCCAACTGTTGCGATCGCAGGGAGCCGTCCAGAATCTTGAAGTCACGCTTCGAACGAAGCAGGGCGAGCTTCGCCTGTTCCTCTGTTCGTCGGAATTGATCGACCTGAAAGGAACACCGTGCATTGTCACGGTCGGGAACGACATAACCGACCGTAAGCGGGCCGAAGAAGCCCTCCAGCGAGCTCATGTCGAGTTGGAACAGCGGGTGCGAGAGCGAACCGCACAGTTAGCCGAATTGAATGCGGTGCTGAAAGAACAGTTGATGGAACGCAAACGGGTCGAAAATGCCCTTCGAGAGAGCGATAAGCGGCTGCGCGCCTTCCTCGACCATGCACCGAATCTGGCGTTTGTGAAAGGGACGGACGGTCGATACCTGTATGTGAACCGCCGGTTCGAGGAAGTCTTCCACTTTGAGCGGGGAAGTGTCTTGGGCAAGACGGATGTCGATCTGTTTCCACGGGAGCAGGCTGATCAGTTTCAGTGTAACGATCGCCAGATCCTCGCCTCGGGAGAGGGCAAAGAGTTTGAAGAACTCGCGTGGCATGCCGACGGCCTTCATACAAGCATCGTCGTGAAATTCCCCTTGCGCGACACCTCCGGTCAGATCTCCGCCATCGGGGGGATTGCGACGGACATCACCGATCGGAAACGGGCCGAGGAGGAGCTTGCTGAGCGCGCGCGCCTGTCGAGTTTCGCGGCAGAAATGAGCTCGATGCTCAATCGTGAGATGTCCACAGAGGACATTCTTCGTCACTGCTCGGATACAGTCGTCCATTACCTAGAGGCGGCGCTCGTGCGAATCTGGACGGTGGCGCCCGGCGACCTTTGCGGAACGTGCCTGAAAGCAGACCAGTGCGTTGACCGAAGACAGTGCCTCCATCTCAAAGCCAGTGCCGGCCTGTCCACAAATCTCACCGGCGAGTATCGGCGTGTGCCGCTGGGCGCGCTCAAGATCGGACAGATTGCGCAGGGGATGGGCGTCATGTACACCAACGACGTCCTCGATGATGAACGACTTCCTAACAAAGAGTGGTTGAGGACCAACAATCTCCAATCGTTCGCCGGATTCCCATTGGTCATCGAAGGCGAGGTATTCGGCGTCATGGCCGTATTCTCCAGGGCCCCCTTGTCCGAACTGATGCTCTGGACGCTGGAATCGGCCTGCAACGGTCTTGCGGCAACCATTGCGCGCAAACAGGCAGAGGAGCAGGTCCGAAGGTCCGAATCGTTCCTCTCATCGGTGTTAGATCATCTTCCGAACATGGTGTTCGTGAAGGACACGAAAGATTTGCGATTCGTGCGGTTCAACAAAGCCGGAGAAGAGTTGTTGGGCCGGTCGCGGAACGAGCTGCTCGGAAAAAGCGACTACGATTTCTTCCCGAAGGAGCAGGCCGATTTCTTCACCGACAAGGATCGCACCGTGATCGATAGCCGTCAGTTACTGGACATTCCCGATGAGCCGATCCAAACCAAAGTGAAGGGCCTTCGGCACCTCCACACGAAAAAACTTCCTCTCTACGACGAGAGCGGTCAGCCACAGTACTTGGTCGGCATCTCTGAAGATATCACCGAACGCAAACAAGCAGAAGAGGAACTCCGATCAGCCTATCGTAAATTGCGGGATCTGACGCACCGATTGGAAACCGCCAGGGAAACGGAGCGACAGCGGATTGCCCGAGAGCTGCACGATGAGTTCGGACAGGCCTTGACCGGGATGAAGCTTGATTTGTCCTGGCTGGGCACAAGACTGGCCCGTGTCCTGCCCGCAACGGCGGGTAGACCGCTTGTGAAAAAAACGCAAGGCCTCAAGGCATCCGTGGATGCCTTAATCGATTCCGTCCGCGAAACCGCGACGTCGCTCCGGCCCGGTATGTTGGACGATCTCGGTTTCATCCCGGCTCTGGAGTGGCTCGCCAAGGATTTTTCCAGGAGAACAGGTATTGCGAGCGAGGTCGACATCGGTTCAGAAATTGCCCAGGCGCAGCTGTCGAATGAATCTTCCACGGCGTTGTTTCGATCCGTCCAGGAGCTCTTGACCAACGTGATCCGCCACGCCCAAGCCTCAGCGGTCCAAATCAGGTTGTCCGAAACCGACGATCAGTTGCTGTTGGAACTCACAGACAACGGGACAGGGATCTCCGCGCATCAAATTACACAGTCCGGATCTCTTGGTCTGCGAGGCATGGAGGAACGGGCAGCACTGCTGGGCGGGTTATTCACGATCAGTGGCGCACCGGGAGTCGGGACGACGGCGCGAATTGCCCTCCCCAAAACCTCTCTACTCATATCTCCGGAGGAAAAGGTCCGATGAAGATATTGATCGTCGATGACCACGCTGTCGTGCGCCGAGGAGTGGCACAAATTCTTACCGACGCCTTCCACCGGATTGAGATCGGCGAGGTAGATTCCGGCAAGGGCGCCCTATCCGCTGTGAAGAAAGAACCGTGGGATGTCGTCATTCTGGACCTCAATCTGCCGGACCGAAAGGGGCTGGAGATCCTCCGCGCGCTGAAGACAGACTATCCGCTTCTTCCCGTGATGATCTTGAGCCTCCACCCCGAGGAAGAATATGCACTCCGCGCCCTGCAAGCCGGTGCGTCGGCCTACTTGACGAAGCAGAGTGCTCCGGATGAGTTGGTCGCCGCCGTCAAGCAAGTGCTCAAGGGACGCATGGTCGTGAGCGCGTTCCTTGCTGAACACCTCGCTGACAGCCTTAGTAGGGACCATCCCGCAATCCCTGCCCATCACACGTTGTCCGGTCGAGAGTTCGATGTCCTCAGCAAGCTCGCCCAAGGCCTCTCGATAAAGGAGACCGCCGACCAGCTGAAACTGAGCATGAAAACCGTCAGTACCTATCGAGCGAGGTTGCTCGATAAACTGCATCTCAAAACAACCGCCGATCTCATTCGGTATGCGCTCGACCACCATCTAATTCGATAGGGTCGCCCGTTTCTTTTTCTAGTCTCTATCGATAAATTTCTTCTCGCTCGGAGAGCGACGACTGACCGCAATCCTGAACTCGACGAGTCGATTTCCTAGAGGTCCGTCTTGCCTCCGTGTGCCATTCGAAATCGTATCGATGCGCGCAACACAACCTCATTGACAGCCTCGTGTTTGCTCTCTAGGATACGACTTCGGTGAGCAAGCTAACACAGGCCGGTCTTCCAGCCACTCAGCGTTCTCTGTCCCCATCAACGAGGGTCGAAAACCTTTTCGAAAACATCGTGTTCGCCAGCCGGTGGATCCAGGCTCCGCTCTACGGAGGCTTGATCATCGCGGAGCTCTTGTATGCCTATAAATTCCTCGCTGAATTGTGAGAGATGATCGTTCATATCCGGGAACCCCATGAGACAGTATCCATGCTGAGAGTGTTGGGGTTGATCGACGTCACACTGGTGGCCAACCTTCTGACCATGGTGGTGATCGGCGGCTACGCGACCTTCGTCAGCAGATTGAATCTGGACGGCCACCCAGACCGGCCGGATTGGTTAAGCCATATCGACCCTGGAACGATCAAGGTGAAACTCGCCGCATTGCTCATTGGCATCTCAAGCATTCACCTCCTGAAGGCGTTTGTCGATATCGCCAATGAAAATCCCAAGCACATTTAATGGAAAATCTTCATCCACATGACTTTTCTCGGGTCTGCTATTCTCCTGGCCTGGACCGATAAGATCATGCAGAAGGACAAGAAACACTCAGTGGGGAATCAGAATCAATACAGCATGTATCTTTTTTGATCATCCGATCTCAATTTGTTTCCTGCTGAATCCAAGTTTGCCCAATTTCCACTATTCGTTTACGGAATTATTGTCGGCATGCCCGTTGCTTTCACATTCCATGCTGCGGGCATATGCGGTAGGGAGTTCGCTAAAAGTCTCTCTCAGCCGATTAAAGAGGTGATTGATGCATTGCTCAGCTCCCTTATCCCGATCCGCTCTCGCAACACTCATCTTTTTGGCCGGTTGCGCCTCTCCCATTCTGCAGCTGAGCGAACAATCCGGATTCTATGAGAAGGTCAAGGGGAACACCGAGCTTGCAAAACAGTTCCTACGCTGCAGCCGGCAGGGCTATCAGGACCAAACAGCCGAAAGTGTGTCTGCCACTCCTTCAGTAGCCGTTAGTGGGCAAGCTCCGTCCGCAGCACCTGCCCTGCCCGCGGTCGAAGCAGCAGTGGCCGATAGTCCCCAGCTGAAGGCCGATGAGGACATCAGCGCGCTACTGGACTTGATCCGTGACATGAATGATCCGGCGGAACGGAAAGTTGACATAGGCCGTCTCATTCGCATTGCCGAAATGGGGAAACGCCTCCATGCTCGATTCCGGATCGACGAAGACCGACTGGCTCAAGACAATTCCCTCTTCGCCCAACTCCTCCTCGCCTATAACAAGGCGTATTTCGGAGACATTCAATTCCGCACTCAGCCCACCCAGACAGGATCCGGAATCCAAGGAGTGTTCAAGGTGGTCTCAGCTGGGTTCGTCGACTGCAACGGTAACGCATTCACTTTCCCCGGGCTTTCTTCAGAGATCACCGTCTCTATGGATCCAGTGAAGCAGGAGCCAACCGTTCGCTTCCACGCAAGTTCGGTCGACTCACGACGCGTGGCATCTGACCTGGTGCGGATCTTTTTGGAAGCCCTCATGGACGCCGCCTTCCGAGTCCCGGCGACCCAGGAAGCCACCGCACTCAAAGTTAAATGGAGCCGCGATGAACGCCCCTACCCACGTATTGACCCAGACCATCCACCCATTTCATACGATCAATTTGCGCGCGTGGCGCGTGACGCGATGCTCGCCGAAGCAATTGTCACATCGGCCGTCGGCAAGGCGGTCCGTGGGGCCGGGGTGTTCGGGACCAACAACGAGACATTGGCCGCCGCCGTGGAAACAGCGGGTGGCGTGCTTGCCAAAAAATTAGCCGAACACGAAGCTTTCTGCTATTTCCGAGTCACAAAGGGAAAGCCACAAGTCATGGATCATACTGACACCAGGACCGAGGCACCTGCGGGTCCCGCCGCGACGCGGTGACACCAAGCATGGACTGATCATCACCCATCAGAGGAGACCAACCACCATGAACGTCCTGTTCGCTCTGGGACTAACGCTCACGCTGACACTCACCGGCTGTTTTGCGAAAATTCACCAGCTTCCGGCGCATCCCACCACCACAACTCCCGTCTTCGCACCGTTGGCCGATCAGGAAACCCTCCTCGGATTGGCCGTCTCAGGCGGAGGCAGCCGAGCCGCGACGTTCGCCGCCGGTGCACTGGAAGCCCTGGCTGAGATCCGCGTCGCGCGCGATGGAAAGGAACGCAGCGCCTTGGAACTGGTGACCCACATGTCGAGCGTCTCCGGCGGCAGTCTGGCCACGGCCTATTTTGCCGTGAAGAAACCCGCCAAGTCCGAAGCTGTGTTGGCAAACGAAGGATTGTCTCCCATCTATCGGCAATTCTTTACGTCGTTTAAAGAGGACATGCAGCAGAATTTTCAGTTCCAGGCGCTGGTGCGGCAGTTGGTAAATTTTCGCGTGGCGAATCCCACCAAGTTCGCCTATTCCTTCGCCGATGTATGGGAGTCGAGATTTTTCGGCGGAGTGACCTTCGCCGGACTGTACGAGCGGGAACGCCGGGGCGATGCACCGCAAATCATCTTGAACGGAACGATCTACAATACCGGGCGGCGGTTGGTGATGACGACGTTGCCTCCCTCGGATTTCGCCTATGATTTCACGCAAGAACTGCGCGCCAAACTGGTGGAAAAAGGACAGCAGTTCACCCCGGAAGGAAAGGCCAGTTTCGATAAGAGTGTCGAGCGAGCCAAGAACCAGTTCCTGCCGCAGACCTTCGAAGATGTCCAGATGGACCATCAAAGCCTTCCCATCTCGCTCGCTGTCGTGACATCCGCCTCCTTTCCTCCGGTGGTCGGGCCTGTCACCTATCAGGTAACCGGAGCTACGACCTATACCCACGTCGGTGATGGTGGACTCTATGACAACCTCGGCACCGAATCATTGACGACCTTGTTCCTCAATAAACTCCGCCCGCAACACCCCGCCGCCAAACGGGGGTTGATCCTGGTCATCGACGCTTCCTTTCAGTTTGACGAGGGCGACGCAGACCTCAACAACAACGAAAAGGGGTTTGAAGTCTTCGCCGACGATCCTTTGCGCATCGTGGGGATCATGGAGGAACGGGCGAATGCCTATCAGGCGATGCTGTGGCACAGTCTGCGGACCGAGAGTACGCTGCTCCCGGACTACGACCATTTGAAACTCATCATCCTTCGACATACAGAGGCCGAATGGACGAAGGATGATCCGATTCCGGATGGCTGTCCGAAAACCCTCACACCCGACGAGATCAAGCGGACCGTCAGACAGGTGCCGACCCTGTTCAAGATCGAGAACCAATGTCATGCGGCGTTGCTCATCGCTTCGGCCAGGAAAGTGGTGGCCAAGCAGCGGCAACGGATCGTGAATTTTCTCCAGCAGTCCTCGTAGTTCATCGCTGAATTACCGTTCGACGCAGTGACTCCGAGTAGTTCCGATGGAGGGCGCTCATGAGAAACACATCGTCTGATCATGGCCCATTTCACTTAAGCCGGGTGTTGGCGGACGAATGTACGGCGCTGCACGGCGCTCAGATCACTTTTCCTGAGACGGCATCAGAATCCGAACGACTTGCAAAGGCCTACACATCCATCCATCAACACGCACCAACACGCTCCGCGCTCTGCTTCTCCGGCGGCGGCATCCGCAGCGCGACGTTCGGGCTGGGCGTGCTCCAAGGGCTGGCACGCTTCAATCTGCTCGGCCAATTCGATTATCAATCCACTGTGTCAGGCGGCGGCTATATTGGAAGCTGGTTGGCAGCCTGGATTCGTCGGGAGGCCGGCGGCGTCAACGCGGTCTCTGCACAGTTGGGAGGGATACGGCAGAATGCTTCGTCGCCTGAGCCGGGGCCCGTATGTTGGTTGCGCAACTACAGCAATTACCTCAGCCCACGATTGGGGCTCATGTCGGCCGATTCCTGGACCCTCGTAGGAACATACCTCAGGAATCTCATTCTTAACTGGCTGGTCCTGGTTCCATTCCTCCTCGCATTCCTGGCTCTTCCGACCTTCTACCGGGCCACACTCGGTGCCCATGCGTCACCGCATCTCATGCTCACGTTCGTCACCTTGGGCAACCTGCTGCTGCTTCTAAGCCTGGTCTATCTGCACCTGTGCCGCCCAAGCCTAGGGAAGTTATGGCCTCGCAAGAACAAGAAATGGGGATGGATTGAAACGCAACGGGCATTTTTATCGATTTCTCTCGTGCCGCTCCTGGTCTCGGTGAGCCTGCTGACGATCTCCTGGGAATGGTATCGCCGGTCCGGACACAACCTTGACGATCTCACAGCCTTCGGACTTTCGAGTCTTTTTACGCTGGCGCTCGGGGCCGCGACGATGCACGTTGCTGCCTGGCTCATCGCGGGAGCGGCGCTTCGTCGACCCTTGCTGAACGGATGGCGCTCGCTTGAACTCCTCGCGATCATGCTGAGTGGCTTGATAGGGGGAGGGTTGCTCTGGGTTGCGCTGGCGAAGCTCACGCCGCTTGCCCCCGGTTCGAGTTATGCGGATTGGTTTGCCGTGGCCGCTGTTCCGACCTTCCTCTCTCTCTTTCTCTTAGCAGCCACCCTCTTTATCGGACTCGCGAGCCGATTCACCGGCGACGACGATCGTGAATGGTGGGCTCGCTCTGGGGCCTGGGTCTTGATCGGCAGTGTCTGCTGGATGGGTGCGACCGGCATCGTTCTGTTCGGCCCATGGGTACTGGATCAACTTCCTGGATGGATTCAATCGGCTGGGGGACTCGCGGGACTCTTCACTCTCCTGTTCGGTTTCAGCGCGAAGACCGACGCAAACCCTGCTTCTGAACAGTCGGTGTGGTGGAAGCGACTCGGGACGAAATGCTACCTCCTCTTATTGGCGCCCTTCACGGTCGCCTTGATCCTGGCAGCGCTGGCGCGAGTAAACGTCGCGATCATTCACGACGCGTCGTGGTTCGAGGTCGGCGAATTTATCGTCGGAATGGCGCTCTTCAGTGTGCTGATGTCGTTCTTCATCAACATCAATAAATTTTCACTCCATTCGATGTATCGCAACCGGCTCATTCGGGCCTACTTAGGCGCTTCTCGTGGGGACCAACGAACTCCCAACCCGTTTACGGGGTTCGATTCCAACGACAATCTTGAGATGAGCGAGCTGGTGTCGAGGGGTGGCCCGGTTCAAAAGCCGATGCCCGTCATCAACATCGCGCTGAATCTCGTACACACAGACAAGCTCTCTTGGCAACACCGGAAGGCGGAGTCGTTCACGGTCAGCCCGCTGCATTGCGGCAGTTCCGCGATTGAACCCGGATATCGCCGATCGTCGGAGTATGGAAGGAATCCCGCCGTCAATCAGGCCATCACGATGGGAACCGCGCTGGCGGTTTCTGGAGCGGCGGCCAGCCCGAACATGGGGTATCATTCGTCGCCTGCTGTCACCTTTCTGCTCACTCTGTTCAACGTCAGGCTGGGGTGGTGGCTGGGAAATTCCGGTGAAGCCGGTAACCAGACGTACGATCGTTCATGCCCTGAATTCGCGGTGGGACCGTTGCTCGCGGAAGCGTTTGGATTAACGGATGACCAGAAGCGGTACGTGTATTTGTCCGACGGAGGACATTTTGAAAACTTGGGGCTTTACGAGATGGTGCTGCGTCGGTGTCACTGTATTCTCGTCAGCGACGCCGGGTGCGATGAGAAAATGGAATTTCAAGACCTCGGCAACGCCATCCGGAAAATCCGGATCGATCTCGGGATCGATATCACGATCAAGCTGAATCGGCTGAAGCCGCTTAAACAGAACGGACGGTGCAGCGGCCACTACGCCGTTGGAACCATCCACTACACTCGCGTGGACCACGATAGTTCAGACGGAACATTGATCTACCTGAAACCCTCGCTGACCGATAATGAGCCGGTCGATGTGCTGGAATATGCCGCCCATCATAGCCAATTCCCGCACGAACCGACTTCAGACCAGTTTTTCGACGAGTCACAGTTCGAATCGTACCGGCGACTCGGTGAGCATATTGTCGAGGAAGTCTTTTCATCGGCTCTGAAGTCCCGACCCCACAGGCTCCACCAGATGTTCGAAGAACTCCACAGCCACAGCGGACCGACGGGCGCATAACGATCGGGCCGGAAGGTACTCACACCCACGCAGGTGTTGTTGTACCCTTCGTGTCACGCCAATACGGTGTCCACGCTAGGGCCACGAGCTTCACAGTAATGTTTGACTTGATGGGTTTGAGCGAGATCGTCTCGAGCTTCTCATTCAACGGATCGGTCGCGACAGACAGTGCATCCGCTTCTGATTTGAACTGGACTTCCAAATCGGCGAGCTGGCGTTGCAACGCCGCTACGTTTTCCTGAGCCTGCCCAACCTCTTGCGATTCTTTGATCGCGCGGCCCGCTCCCCGAATCGCCGTCGTCGCCTTGCCGATATTCGTGGCGCTGATCGCCTTCCGGCCGAGGAACGCCCCGAGGATTGTGGCACCGACCGAGATCGCCGCTTGCACCTGACTCGATCGCGACTCGGCCTGCTGCCGCTCGACCATCTGTTCGGCGCGTCTGATGCGATCCTGGAGCGCTGCAATTTTCGGTGCATACTTCCGGCGCAGGCTTTCCGATTGCTTGTCCCGTTGCTCACGACCGGATTGCTGTAACCGCACGCGGAAGTCCCGTTCAGGTTCGCCGGGCTTCGAGACTTCTTTCGTGCTCGGGCTCTTAAGCAATTCGGCTTTTTGGGTTCGAAACAGCCACCCGGAAAAATCCCTGTTCCAGGTCTCGTAATTCTTGGCTTTGCTCGCAGCGGCAGGCACAGCCCCGAACTGTGCGCCGTCCATGGGCGACGATTCCAGATCAGCCACCGCAATACTGGTTCCAATGGAATGGTCCCAATCAACCGCGACCGGGCCATCCGTGATGGGCGCGAGAATCGTGACGTCCTCAGTAACATCTATCCCAGCTTTGCTGTCCGATACCCGCACCTGCGATACCCCCAGCAACATCGGCTGATAGATCAGGGTGCTCCCGCCTGGCTGACTGCCACGAACCGGCACGAACTCCTGCGGAACATCCGGTGGCAGCACTGGGCGTGAGGAGTGAGGCGTAAGGCGTGATGCGGTCGGAGTGGAAGATGCTGTCTCAGACGCTTCACGTTTCACGCTTAACGCTTCATGTCTGATTGAGTCCATCAGCGTCTTGATCTGAGACCGCGTCAGCGGCCCGCTGAGATACGACAGCGTCCATCGCGTCTGAAAAAGTTCCGGTGCATCTTCGTGGACATTGTTCAGCAGAAAGACTCGGTTGCCCAGTCCGGCTAAAACCTGCTCCATCCCCCGCTTGTCGAACTTCTTTCCCGAACTCGCCGCGGCTCCTTCCAATCCTTCAAGCACTCGAGCTTTGTCCCGCTCGGTCTGCAATCGCCCTATGAACCACGTTCCGGTGTTGGCCAATCCTTTATAATCCAGATCGACCGGGTTCTGTGTCGCCAACACGATGCCGAGCCCGAATGCCCGCGCTTGTTTCAGCAACGTGAGTAACGGCTGTTTCGACGGCGGATTCGCGACCGGCGGGAAGTAGCCGAAGATCTCGTCCATGTAGAGAATCGCGCGCAAGCTTGTTGTGCCTGACTGCGCGCGCATCCAGCCGAGGGCCTGGCTCAAGAGCATCGTCACAAAAAACATCCGTTCTGCGTCGTTCAAATGCGCGATCGAGAAAATCGCCAATCGCGGCTTCCCTCCCGGAGAATGCAGCATCTGTCCAACGTCGAGCGCCTCGCCCTCAAGCCAGGCCTGAAAGCCCGGCGCCGCCAGTAAATTGTTTAATTGCATGGCCAACGCAAAGCGGTCTTTTGATGGGTAAAACGAGTCGAGATCGAGCACGCCGACCTTCTTGATGGGCGGAGACTGAATCTGTTGAATCAGCGTCGCGAGATCCAGATCCTGCCCTGTCCTCCATGTGCGGTCGAGGATGGTCGAGAGAAGAATGTGCTCGCGACTCTTAATGGGATCGGCATCGATGCCGATGAGACCTAACAGACTCGTAACTGTCGTGCTGATCCGTTCACGCAGCATCTCGGCATCATCCAGAATTTCGTGGGACGGCGCGGCAAACGACTTGAGGATGGACACCGGAATACCGGCGCTGCTGCCTGGTGTATACACGACCACATCGGCAGCGTCGCGCAGCTTCTGAATCCGCTCGCCGCTCTGTCCCCAATCCTCCAAGCCTTTCTTCCACAGTTCAGCCTGCCTCTTGGCGTATTCAGCTGGAGTCAATCCCTTCTTGCGTGCATCGTCCTCGTTCACCCAGGGGGCAAAGTCTTCACCGCGCAATTGCGGGAAGGTCAACAACAAGTCTGCAAGATCGCCCTTGGGATCAATGATCAAGGCAGGAATGCCGTCGATGGCCGCTTCTTCCAGCAATCCGATACAGAGGCCGGTCTTTCCGCTCCCGGTCATTCCTACACAGACCGCGTGAGTGACCAGATCCTTCGAGTCGTAGAGCAGCCAGCCTGGTTTCGTCCGCTTCACAGCCAGATCATAAGGACGGCCGAGATAGAAGACGCCGAGCTTTTCGAAGTCCTCGGCTGATCCACTACCCGACGGAGCCGCGACCGTCTTTGGGAGTGCCTTCGTGCGCACCGACTCTGGTTTCTTCGTGGCCATGGATTACCACTCCTTAAAGATCAGAAACACGGCTCCGACCATCAAGCCAAAGCCGGCCAGATAATTCCACTTGAGCGGCTCTTTGAGATACAGGACCGAGAAGGCGCAAAACACGATGAGGGTAATCACTTCCTGAATGGTTTTCAATTGGGCTGCCGTAAATTCATAATGCCCGATCCGATTCGCCGGTACTTGGAAGCAATACTCGACGGAGGCGATCAACCAGCTCACCACAATCGCCTGCCACAACGGCACATCCTTGTACTTGAGATGGCCATACCACGCGACAGTCATGAAGATGTTCGAAATAGTCAGCAAGGCAATCGTATGCATGGGCCTCCTATGAAAAGCGTGTGTGGCTAGTGGCGTGTGGTACGAACTCCGACTCTCTGGAATCGATTCTACTGTGAGCCATCAGCTCCTACGCGACTCCAGCTTCTCTCAATACCTGTCCCGTATACGATCGTTTGGACTTTGCAATCTCTTTCGGGGGGCCTTCGGCCACAATTTCCCCACCTCGGTCGCCGCCTTCCGGTCCGAGATCAAGGATCCAATCGGCATTCTTGATCACGTCAAGATTGTGCTCAATCACGAGCACGGTATTGCCGGCGTCCACGAGGCGGTCCAGGACGTCCAACAAGCGCTGCACGTCTGCGAAATGTAAACCGGTGGTCGGTTCGTCGAAGATGTAGAGAGTCCTGCCGGTGGGCCGTTTCGAGAGTTCGCGCGAGAGCTTGACCCGTTGCGCTTCACCGCCCGACAGCGTGGTCGCCGATTGGCCGAGTTTTACATAATGCAGGCCGACGTCGTGCAGCGTTTCGAGCTTCCGCTTGATGTAGGGAATGTGCTCGAAAAATTCCAGTGCCTCATCGACCGTCAAGTTCAGCACATCGGCAATGCTTTTGCCTTTGTGATGAATCTCTAGGGTCTCGCGGTTGTATCGCTGTCCTTTGCAGACTTCGCAGGTGACATAGACATCCGGCAGGAAATGCATCTCAATCTTGATGAGGCCGTCGCCCTGGCAGGCTTCGCAGCGGCCGCCCTTCACATTGAAACTGTAGCGGCCGGGCTTGTACCCCCGCACGCGCGACTCCGGCAGATTTGAATAGAGATCCCGAATGAAACTGAACAGACCCGTATAGGTTGCCGGGTTGGAACGGGGCGTCCGGCCGATCGGCGATTGATCGATATCGATCACCTTGTCGAGCGCCTCAACACCGAGCAACTCTTTGCAACCATCCAACACCGCCGCTCTCCTATGTGCGCTCTTTGTCTTTCCCTCGTTAAGCGTGATGCGCGAGGCGTGACGAGAGGTAGGCTGAGAGCTGACAGCTGACTGCTGTCTGCCCAGCAGCTGCGAGAGTGAGTGGAACAGCACTTCGAGCACCAGCGTACTTTTGCCCGAACCGGACACGCCGGTCACACAGGTGAAAAGTCCCAGCGGAATCTTGGCTGTGATGCCCTTCAGGTTGTGCTTCTTGGCCCCAACGATCGACAACATCCCCTTCGGCTTGCGCTGTCGACGAGGCAGGCTGACCATCTGGACGCCTCTGAGATATTGGCCGGTCAAGGAATTGTCGTTCGCCATCACCTCTTTCGGCGTCCCCTGTGCAATGACCTGTCCTCCGTGCGATCCCGCACCGGGCCCCATGTCCAACAAATGATCCGCCACCACCATCGTCTCCGCATCATGCTCGACCACAACCACCGTATTGCCGAGGTCGCGAAGCCGCAGAAGAGTTTGCAGCAGGCGTCGGTTGTCCCGTTGATGCAGACCGATCGACGGTTCATCGAGAATGTAGAGCACCCCGACCAGACCGGACCCGATCTGGGTCGCGAGCCGGATACGCTGGCCTTCACCGCCGGACAAGGTGGCCGCAGCACGATCCAAGGTCAGGTAGTCGAGACCAACATTGACCAGAAAGCCGAGCCGCTCGCGAATTTCCTTGAGGATTCGATGCGCGATGACCAACTCGCGATCGGTGAGCTTGAGCGAGAGAAAAAAATCTGCGGCGGCGCGAACCGAGAGTTGCGTGACTTCCGCAATCGACTGTTTCGCGAGTTTGACCGACAGACTTTCCGGCCTGAGCCTCGCACCCTTGCAGACCTCACATGGCTCCAGCAACGTAAAATCTTCTTCCTCCTGGCATCCAGGCGTCATGACATAACCGATCCCGTCGCAGGCCGGGCAAGCACCGTGCGGACTGTTGAAGGAGAACACGCGGGGCGTGATCTCCGGATAGCTGACACCGCACTTGATGCAGGCGAGTTTTTCGCTGTAGAGGGACACCCTCCCGTCTTCCCTCAAGACACCGACCAACCCTCCCGCCAATTTCAGCGAGGTTTCCACGGAATCGGCCAACCGACGCATGAGGGCATCGCCGGCTTTCATGACCAATCGGTCAACCACGATTTCGATCGTATGTTTCTTCTGTTTATCAAGGGCGATCTCATCACCCAGATCGACCAACTGACCATCGACTCTGGCTCGCACATAGCCGGCCCGGCGCATGTCCAGGAGTTCTTTCCGATATTCGCCCTTCCGCCCACGCACGATCGGAGCGAGCACTTGAAACTTGCTCCCCTCCGGTAGGGCACTGATCGCATCGACCATCTGTTGGACGGTTTGCGCAGTGATTTCCTCGCCGCACTGGAAACAATATGGGCGACCAACCCGCGCAAAGAGAAGCCGAAGGTAGTCGTAAATCTCCGTCACGGTACCGACCGTGGAACGGGGATTGTGGCTGGTGCTTTTCTGCTCGATCGAGATCGCGGGGGAAAGCCCTTCAATCGAATCGACGTCGGGTTTCCCCATCTGCTCGAGAAATTGACGCGCGTAGGCCGACAGAGACTCGACGTACCGACGTTGCCCTTCGGCATAGATGGTGTCGAACGCAAGCGAAGATTTACCCGAACCGCTCAGGCCGGTGATGACAACGAGCTTGTCGCGTGGAATCGTCACGTCGATATTCTTGAGGTTGTGCTCGCGGGCGCCTTTGATAATGATCGAGCCGGACATAAGAAGCGGATTATACCATCCGGTCTCATCGCCTTGACAAAGGCGGAAACTGGGTGTTACCACGACTGCCATGCTCTCTGTGGAGGAGTCCGTGACGCAGGAACAGCGTCAGCCGTTGGCGCCCGCCCGCACGATCTCGACTTGGACCGGATCGGCACGTGAACAGGCCGTGCAACGGATGTTCACCGCCATTGCGCGAGTCTACGACCTGAACAACACACTCCTCAGCTTCGGACTCCACCACCGATGGAAAAAAATCACAGCGTCGTATGTACCGATTGCCACGGCTGGACGGGCCCTCGACGTCGGATCCGGCACGGCGGATCTCGCGTTTTTGGTTGAACCTCGGATGGGCAAGGAGGGATTGGTCATCGCCTCCGATTTGAACCATGCCATGCTCGTGGAAGGATTGAAAAAAATCGCCGCGCGCAAACTAACGAAGCGGATTACCTGTCTCGAGGCGAATGCAGAACAGTTGGGGTTTCCCGACCAGACGTTCGATGTCGTAACGACGGGCTTCTGCATGCGAAATGTCGGAAACCTGATGCAGGCATTCACCGAGATCCGACGAGTCTTGAAGCCGGGCGGCCGGTTCGTCTGTCTGGAATTTTCCCAACCGGTCCGGAAATGGCTGCTCAATCTCTATGACTGGTACTCTTTCCGACTCTTGCCCTGGATCGGCACGAAAGTCGCGCATGACACAACTGGAGTCTATGAATACTTGCCGGCATCGATTCGAACTTTTCCAGATCAGGAGCGACTGTGCCAGCTTCTTCGGGAGGCCGGCTTCCAGCAAGTCGAATATCGCAATTTGACCGGCGGGATCGTGGCGATTCATGTGGCAGTGAAGTAGGTGAGAGGCATGGGGCTAGAGGCAATAGGCAAGATATTCTGCGTCTCACCTCTAGCCCCTTGCCCCTAGCCTCAAGCCAACGATGAATTCTATTCTATATATTTTCCTCCCCTGCAAGAAGGTCTACCCGATCGGGGTAACCTATCTGGCCGACTTCGTCCACCGGCGCAAGCCGGAGGTCCGTCAGCGCATCGTTGATCTTTCGTTGTTCCATGACTCGCAACGATTGCAGGCGGTTCGCGATGCGGCCGCTCAATTCAAGCCGGATCTCGTCTGTTTCTCTTGGCGAGACATTCAGATTTTCTCGCCTCACGAGGGGGACTCATCCCTAGAGCACGCCTTCAACTTTTACTTCGCCAGCAACCCGCTCAAACGTGTCGTCGCATCGTTCGAGGGATTGAAACAACTGTATCGCTACTACAGCCACATTCGAGCCAATCTCTCTTACCCCTGGTTGATCGCGAAGGAATTTCCGAAGGCACAGATCATGATCGGCGGTGGAGCCTTCACGGCCTTTGCCGACCAGTTGATTGAAAAGCTCCCGGAAGGCACCATCGGCATTCTCGGCGAGGGCGAGGATGCGATCCTCAAGGTTCTCGATGGCCAATCGTTGGATGGCGAGCGTTATATCGTGCGCGAGGGCAAAACAATTCGCAAAGGGCAACAGGCTGCCCCCGCGCTTCTGGATGCCCTCACTGTTGACCTTCCATACCTGACGTCGATTTTCCCCCAATACCGTCACTACACGGACGAATCGATCGGGGTGCAAACCAAACGCGGCTGCCCCTACGACTGTGCCTTCTGCCTCTATCCCTATATCGAAGGAAAACGGGTACGGTACCGCCCGCCCGCGATGGTCGTGAAAGATATTTCCCAACACTACCATCAGTGGGGTGCTCGTCGCTTTTGGTTCACCGACGCGCAGTTCATCACAGGGAAAGAATCGTATCCGCAGTGCACGGAAATCCTGGAGCGGATTCTCGCCGAAAAGCTGGAGATCGAATGGTCCGGCTACATCCGCACGTCGTTGATTACTCCGGAGCTGGCGAAGCTCATGGTTCGGTCCGGTGTCGGTGATTTGGAAGTCGCGATCACGTCGGGATCTCAAGAAGTACTGAACAATCTGCACATGGGTTTCAAACTTGAGCGACTGTACGACGGCTGCCGCTACCTCGCTGAAGCGGGGTTCAAGGGAAAAGTGATCCTGAACTATTCGCTGAACTCGCCGAAAGAAACCGAGGACAGCCTGCTGCAAAGCGTCGAAGCTTATAAAACCGTGGCGTCGATCCTCGGTGAAGACCGGGTGTTTCCCTTGATGTTCTTCCTCGGCATCCAACCCAATACGGATCTCGAACACCGGTTGTTGGAGGAAGGCTATCTATCGGCCGGGTATAATCCCTTGATGCTCACCCCAAACAGCATTCGAAAGCTTCTCTACAATCCGGCTCCGCTCAACAAGATCATCGCCAAGGCCTGTCTGTTGGCCTGGGAACGGAAGCGAGGCAGCCGGGACCCGCGCGCCTGGTCCGGTTCCTTGTCACAGACAGCTGAAAGGTCCACGAACTACGCCGATGAAAGTTTGCTGAAAGGCATCGATGGAAACTCCGGACGCGACGCGCTTCTGTCCCTCGAAGAAATTATCCGGTCGCGTAAATCTTCATCTCCATCAATGGCTTCACGAGAAAATCCTGCCGCGAGTTCCGCCCGTTAGTGCTCGACCGGTCGACCTCTATTATCCTTGCATTACATCGGAAGCGAGTGCTATGATCGGCCCTCTTTTGAGGCGGGGGAGTGGTGTCAACCGTTTGGATTGCTTGATGAATCTCACAATCGACGCCAGCCACGAGAGCGCCTGGAGGAGGCATCTCAATGTATAAGACGATCTACGTACCGGTCGACAATTCCGACCATTCCAACACCGCGGTGGATGTCGGTGTTCATCTCGCCAAAACCTTCGGCTCCAAAATCGTGGGCAGTCACGTCTATGCCGCCAAGATGCACGACAAACGCTTCAAACAGATGGAGGCGGGCCTGCCGGAGGAATATCATGACGAGAAAGAATTGGACCGGCAGCGGCAGATCCACGACTCGTTGATTACTCGTGGTCTTCAGATTATCACCGATTCCTACCTGGACTACGTCGACAAGAAATGTAACGAGGCCAACCTGCCGGTCGAACGCCGCTCGCTCGAAGGACGTAACTGGAAGGTGCTGGCCGAAGATATCAATACCAACGCCTACGACCTCGTCATCATGGGGGCCCTGGGAGTCGGGGCAGTGAAAGATAGCGTCATCGGCAGCAACACGGAGCGCGTCGTTCGTCGCGTCCGCAACTCCGATATGCTGATCATTAAGAACACGCAGCCGATGACCGATGGCAAGATTGTCGTGGCCGTCGACGGCAGCCCCTATTCCTTCGGTGGGCTGATGACCGGCCTTGCGCTCGGAAAGGCCTTTAATATGCCGGTCGAAGCCATTTCTGCCTTCGATCCTTACTTCCACTATGCAGCCTTCCACAGCATTTCCGGCGTCTTGAACGAGGAAGCGGGCAAGGTGTTCCGTTTCAAAGAACAGGAAAAGCTTCATGAGGAAATCATCGATAGCGGGCTCGCGAAGATCTACCAATCACATCTCGATATTTCCCGCGAGATCGCCCAAGCCGAGCAGAGCGACATCAAGACCACGTTACTCGACGGCAAGGCCTTCGAAAAGATCATCCAGTACGTCCGCAAGGATGTTCCCACCCTTTTGATCGTCGGCCGCATCGGCGTTCACAGCGATGAGGATATGGATATCGGCAGCAACACGGAGAATCTTCTTCGAAGCGCTCCCTGCAACGTTCTTGTCTCGAATCGGAAATACGTGCCGCCGATCGATACCCAAGCCGAGTACACGATCGCCTGGACAGAAGAAGCCTTGCGCCGGATGGAAAAGATTCCCGTGTTCGCGCGCGGCGTTGCCAAGACGGCAATTCACCGGTATGCCATCGAAAAGGGTCATACGATCATCAGTAATACGGTGGTCGATGCCGCCGTCGGCCATATCCTGCCGAAAGGCGCGATGGAGGCGATGCGTGCGCTGGGCGGCAGTCTTGACGCGGCCGGAATCGATCGCGACAAGATGCAAGCGGACGATTCCGTGGCGAAGGACCTGATGGGGTCGACGCTCAGCAGCATGATGACGCAAGTGGTCGAAGAAAAGCCCAAAACCTCGGAAGCCACGCAGGCCTATCTCGATCGCATGAGCCAAAATTACTTCGTCTGCGACGGCTGCGGGTACATCGGGAAGGGTGAAACGCCGGTCAAATGTCCCGTCTGCGGAGCCGACGGCGCACGGTTCAAACAAGTCGACAAAAGCATCTTCGAAGCGGCTGCCAAGGCGGAGGGCGAGATCGAAACCGACGTGGCGTATGACGATATCCCGATGCAATGGACAAAGGACGCCAAAGAATCGATTCGAGCCGTCCCGGCCGGCTTCCAACGTCGCCGCGCCAAGGCAAAGATTGAGAAGAGCGCTCGTAAGCTGGGGATGACAACGATCACGCTCGAATATGCCGCGCCGATGATCAAGGAAGCGGCGGACGAAGACTACCAGCCGATTTTCGCGAACAAGGGCACCGGTACGTCTGCAGAAGCGGAAGCCAAGCTCACCGGCATAAACGGAAACGGGACCAACGGGAACGGGGCCCACGGAAATGGCAACGGAAACGGAGTTGCTGAAGCACCGGCGCCCTATACCTGGACCGCCGACGCGCAGGCAAGGCTCGAACGGGCGCCGGAAGGATTCATGCGTGACTGTACGCGCGCTTTGATTCAGAAGCACGCGGATAAACTCGGCACGACTCATATCACGCTCGAAGTGGCAAACGAAGGCATCGAACAGGCGAAGGGCTACATGGCCGAAGCCATGAAGACCGGTAACCTGAAGGATATGATCGCCAACCTCACCGGAAAGGGAAGTGCCTAGGTTCATCGCGCTGAGTCCTGGATGCTGAGTGCTAAGGACCACCAGGAAAAAGATCGGCTCCGTGTTTACAACCCAGCACTCAACTCTCAGCACTCAGGCCTAACCGAATATGGGCAAGTCACTTCCCATCCTCAACTCTCCGATGCTGCCCGGACCCCAGCGGGTCTCAGCACTCAGCACTGACTACTCAGCCCTGGTTCAAGACGGGCGCACCGTCGACGATTTCAAGCCTTACCTCGTCGCCCTCAATCTGACGAAACGCTGCAATCTCAAGTGCGACCATTGCTATCTTGACGCCACCACAAAAGCCAGTGGTGGGAGCGACGAGCTGTCCACAGAAGAGTGTTTCCGTCTCATTGATCAGATCGCAGAGGTGAACAAGGGCTGCCTGTTGGTGATCACGGGCGGTGAGCCTTTGGTTCGTCCCGACATCCTCGACATCGCGCGCCACGCCGTGAAGCTCGGCTTCATGGTTGTATTCGGCACCAATGGCATGCTCATCAATGACAAGATGGCCCGGACGCTGGTTGAGATCGGTGTCATGGGAGTCGGCATCAGCATCGATTCGCTCGATCCATCGAAGCACAACAAGTTCCGTGGGGTGCCTGGCGCCTGGGAGGCGGCCGTCGCCGGCATCGAAGCGTCTAAACGAAACGGCTTGCAGTTCCAAGTGCACTTTAGCGCGCAACCGATGAACTATCAGGAGTTGCCGGCGGTGATCGATTGGGCGCATGGGCTCGGGGCCCGTGTCCTGAACGTCTTCTTCATGGTCTGTACGGGTCGAGGTGAAGAGCTGACGGACATCTCGCCGGCTCAGTACGAGGAAGTGCTCGGCTACCTGGTGAACTGCCAAGACCGGTACAAGGACATGCTCGTTCGTGCTCGCTGCGCTCCTCATTTCAAGCGACTGGCCTACGAAAAGGATCCGAATTCCCCGATTACAAAGGCGACCGGGTACATGGGCGGGGGTTGCTTGGCCGGTACGAACTACGCGCGCGTGACGCCGAACGGCGAATTAACGCCCTGTCCCTACATGCCGCTCTCCGCCGGCAATATTCGAGAGAATAGCTTCATCGATCTCTGGGAGAAGTCGGATATTTTCAATTCGTTCCGCTACCCGCAGCTCAAGGGTAAGTGCGGCGATTGCGAGTACAGCGACATTTGCGGCGGCTGCCGGGCTCGCCCCTACGTCGATCACGGCGACTGGCTGGATGAAGATCAGTGGTGCCTATACACTCCGAAGGGCGGTGAGAAGATCAAAGTGTCGTTCAATACGCCGGAGGAGGCCGAAATCCCATGGGATGACGCCTCGCAGTTCCGCCTCAGCCGCATCCCGTACTTCCTGCGCGCCATGGTGAAAAAAGGTGTTGAGCGGCATGCGCGCGAGCATGGCATCCCATTGATCACCATCGACTTGATGGAAGAACTCCGCAAGAAGCGTTTCGGAAACGAAACTCCGGTCTTCAAGTTCGAGCGTTAACCGGTAATCGTTACTCGTTAATCGCAAAGAGTGAGTCGAATGTCGGCCCGTCCCCCTTTTCACGGTTCACGTTTAACGATTCGCGTTTAACGAGGCCTCGGCATGGACGCCTTACAAAGCATCGTTACCGACCTCAACACCCTGATCCCGATCGTCAACCATTGGTTTCATCTTTTGTCCGCCGTTATCTGGATCGGCGGGCTGGCCTTCCTGGTGATGGCCGTGACGCCGGGTCTGCAAAAGGCCGTGGCCAAGGAGCACATCAAGCCGATTACGGATGTGTTCTATCAGCATTACAAGAAAGTGGCCGGTATCCTGCTGGTCATTCTTTTGTTTACCGGGGGTATCAATCTCCATTACGTGAACCAGGTCCTTACCTCACAGACCGGGAGTGGCGTCCAAAATCACGCCAAATATTTGATCGTCTTTTTCATCAAGCTGTCTCTGGTTCTCTGCCTGTTGACGCTTTTTCTCTATACGGTCATTTTCAAACCCAACGAGGATGAGGAGGAGGAAACATATGAAGTGATCCCCTACCAACGGGCTGCGCTCTGGATCGGATTTTTTATTATCCTCTGTGCCGCTGCGATGAAACACCTCCATCAATAGCTCCCTCAATCCCCTTCAACAGTCATGTGTCACATCGGCAACCTCTTCAGGTGCTGTCGCTGTATCTCTCTAGATAACTCACGTACCTGATCAGATACGTCGTGGTCTGTCGATCGTCGCTTCATTCCCGTGGCTTTCATGCACAGTGTTCCTAACTAAAGACAGTTCAACAACTTGCACGGGCCGAATCCGCGGCATCCGCATGCCGTCGCCATGGTATGAGGGTTGCTGTAGAAGCCTCCAGCAGATGAATTTCCACAATTCCGGTCTCGACTCATGATGAGCAAAAGTGCAGAACTCATTCGGCGGAGCGAGTGGCCAGCGAGGAACCACCGGGGCAGGTCACAGTCTGTCCTCTCGGTGGCCCTACCTCTGGATCGTGCCCATCCGGAGCATCCGCGCTGCCCCCTTGCTTTTGCCTCGCAGGCCGCATGGCTGCTATTCAGCACCCATGCGGCCTGCCACCACGTTCTTGGTTGCACACATAGGAATTTAACATACGAGCAAACTGGAGCGCATCGTTCTATCACTTGAACTGTCTAGGAGGTCATTCATGTCGCTGATCATGCCCGACCATCTACCGACCTCACCCAATCAGAGCCGGACGAGGATACGGGCACGTCCTGACACGCGTGATCGTTCTAACGAGCCACGAGCAAGAATGGTGCGGCTGACCGTGAATCTACCGGCGGATTTGGCTGATCGCATGCGCGATGCGGTCTATTGGACCCCGGGATTGACCCTCGCCTGGTTCGTTGCCTCCGCTATTCGCACGTCGCTCACCGAACTTGAAGCCGCGAATCGAGTTCCGTTCCCAAAGCGCGCGAGACAACTCCGGCCCGGTCGCCCGCGATTGATGGGACAGTCGCTCAAACTGCGTCCCCATCCTGGGCTGAGCGAAGCACCCCATCCCGCAGATAGCTCTTCTCCTCTCACAACCGGGTTACGATCAAATCATGAATAGAATCGACTACCAGAACGATACTCCGGCTGTCTTGGTCGTCGATGACGATCCGGATATTCTTGCTGCCTTGCATGATCTTCTCGATCACGAAGGCTATCAGGTGACATGTGCCTCAACGTGCGGGGATGCGCTCGCGGAAGCCACGGCTTCTCCATACGATGCAGTCCTCCTCGACATCGGATTACCGGACGGAGATGGGCTCTCCGTGTTGGACCTTCTCAGGGAACAGCATCCCTCGCTCCCCGTTATCATCCTGACTGCGTTTGGTTCACCTGAATACCGCGCCAGGTCCCTCTCGCACGGCGCCTTTTCATGCGTAAACAAACCGTATGATCAGGATGCGCTTCGCGGACTTCTTCGCCGGGCCATTCGCGCTCATGCTTCCATCGACACGATTCCATCGAGTACTCCTGCGTCTTCCTCGCCAGACTCCTGAACCTCATCCTCATGGCACTTCTCGGTGCCGAAGGTCGGCCATCCGACGCAATGACGGCAGAAACTCGGCGCATGAACGCCAGAGACTATCGAGAGGATTTTGATCCTAAAAAGGCCCGCTTGAAGACGGTACGAAGACCGAAATAGGCGAAGGAATCTTTGAGGTTGGAATAGAGTCGCTTAAAGGGCCCCATCTCGGGGTTGGTGACATACTCCATCGTCAATGCAATCCGTTCTTCCCCCTCCGCAAGTGGGGTGACCGCGTGCCAGAGCTTGTCGCCGTTGAACACGACCAAATCACCGGGCTCCGTGACAATCTCCAGATGGCGTGGCTGTTTCACCGGATCGTCTTTGAACAACTCGCAGACGAGCTTACAATGGGTCGATTTGTCCACCAGGCCCATCAAAATCGTATACCGCGCGCCTTTGTAATAGGAGGTATCGTAGTGGAACCCGATATGATCCCCCGGTTCTGTATAGTAGTAGAGGGCGCATGAATGCGGGTCGCTCTCAGGACAAAGTTGCAGTTTGGCGTCGGTTAGTCGGCTCACAAACGCAATGAACGCCTCCGATCGATAGAGGTCGAGAAAGCGCGGAGCCTTTTCCATCACGGTATAATAGCTGACGCTGCCGCCTTTCTTATGGCCTGGGATGTAGTTGCGATTCAGGTCTCCTTTGACGACTTGCGCTTGAGGGACGAGCAGCTCTTCGACGGTTGCTCTCGGAAGAAACTGCTTCACGAAAAGAAATTCATTCTGTTCCCAGTATTGCCGGCGCAGTTGCTCGACATCGAGGGAAGCGACCGCCCGTTCCACTGCTTCCGTCACTGAATTCATCGTCATCGTACTCATCGGTTTTCCATTACTCCTTCCTCGAAATCATGGTGCGCTGAGCACCGGCGCCTTCACAACTTCCACATCGGATGGCAGCTTCAATTCAAAGGGTTCGTCGTTCATCCCGACATTTGCCTGCGGCGCTGAAAACTCGAACGTCGACACGTTGCCGCTCACTTCGTAGAGGGAGACTGTTCGAATATAGTATGTCTTGGGATATACCTCCAGCACGATCCGTTGCAATGTCCTTCCACTCTGGCCGCCGTTGTGTTTCGGAATCAACGTCAGCAATCTGATTCCTCCGACCCCTTTTCCGTTTCCGGGAGTCGGCTCGATATCGAACGATTCGTCCAACCGCGCCGCTCCTTGGAGCAACTCCAGCGGAGCCCTGGACGACGCCATTTGCGTCAACTTGCCGATCATGACTTGCTTGTGTTCCGGAACATAGACTTTGACATCATCGCGATTAACGTAGATATCTTCCACTGCGGGGTCCAAATAGCTCCACCGCAGCTGGCCCGGTTTTTTGATATACACTTTTCCCGAGGACATGACGGGCCGTTCGAAACCCTCGATCAGAGTCTTCTGTGTGAAGTCGGCTTGAAGATCCTTGGTCTTCTCGTACCGGGCCTGGAGACGTTTCAGGACTTCGCGAACTTCTTTCCGAGCCTGGTCGTCTATCGGCTCATCCGCCGCCCAGACGGGAATCGCAAGCAGGGAAAAACCCGCAGCAAAACACAGGATGAACCATCGTCTCATGGCTGGGCTTCACCGACTGGGCCTCGCCGGGCCAGCACTTCCCGTCGTCCATCACGTCCCGCGGCTCCGACAATTCCTTCCGTTTCCATCTGCTCAATCATGCGGGCGGCACGAGGATAACCGACGCGCAAACGGCGCTGAATCAGCGAGGCAGAAGCCTGACCCGTCGAAAGCACAAGATCTTTTGCCTGCTCATAGACTTCGTCTTGAGCCTCTTCTTCCTTCGCTTCTTCCTGTTTCAATGTCTGTAATTCTTGGTTGTAGGTCGGCATCGCTTGCCCTTTGACGAACTCGACGACCCGCCGGACATCGTCATCGGATACGAACGACCCGTGTAATCGAACCAGACGTCCCGTGCCGGATGCAAGGTAGAGCATATCGCCCCGTCCCACAAGGGCTTCGGCGCCGTTCGAGTCGAGAATCGTGCGGGAATCTGTTTTGGAGGACACTTGGAACGCAATGCGGGCAGGAAAGTTGGCTTTGATCAACCCTGTGAGGACATCAACGGAAGGCCGTTGGGTCGCCAGCACAAGATGGATCCCCGACGCCCGGGCCATTTGGGCAAGGCGCGCTATCTTGTCTTCGACTTCTTTCGGCGCCACCATCATCAAATCCGCCAACTCATCGATCATCACGACGATGTACGGCAAGGGTTCGGGGGGAGTCGGAGGGGGCTCATACGATCCAGGGCTCCCGTCCGGAAGCGTGCTTTCTCCGGCTGAAAGTCGTTCCTCCTCCGAAAGAAACTGCATGGGTAATTCCGCTTGGTCCTGCTTGGTCTCGGCACTGCTTTCGCCGCTCATACCCTGTGCGCCGGCCACTTTGCGGTTATATGCGTCGATATTCCGCACGCCGGCTTCCGCCAGTAGCTTATAGCGTCGTTCCATTTCCTGGACCACCCAACTCAAACCGCGGGCCGCCGACTTTGGATCGGTGATCACAGGGCGCAGGAGATGTGGAATACCGTCGTAGGTTTGAAACTCCAGCATCTTGGGATCGATCAGGAGCAATTTGACTTCGTCCGGCCTAGCCGAGAATAGAATGCTCATCAGCATCGTATTGAGACTCACGCTCTTGCCGGCCCCCGTAGCTCCTGCCACGAGCAAGTGCGGCATCGTCTTCAAATCGGTGGTCACCGGCACCCCGAAAATGTCCTTGCCCAGCGCCAGTGTCAGTTTCGATCGGGCTCTGCTAAACACTTCGCTGGTCACCACCTCTTTCAAGGAGACGGTTTCCCGATAGGGATTCGGCACCTCGATGCCCACCACCGATTTGCCAGGGAGCGGCGCAACGATCCGCAGGCTGGTCGCTTTCATCGCCAGAGCCAGGTCGTCGGCCAGATTGACGATCCTGGCGACTTTTGTCCCGGGAGCCGGTTCGAATTCATACATCGTGACCACCGGCCCTGGCCGGACTTCCGTGACTTTTCCTTCGATGCCGAAGCTCAGGAGCGCCCGTGCAAGGATCTCCGATTGCGCTTTCAGCTCTTCGTCCGTCATCCGGGCCAGGGCGCCGGAGGGCTCGCTGAGCAACTCGGCCGGATCCGGCAGCACATAGTCATCGGCTTCGTCCCGGGTGGCCGTTATCTGAGGTTCCGGCTCGGTCTCGACTGGCTCCGGCGCACCTTCAACCGGTTTCGGAATCGGCTGCGCCATGGTTGCGTCCGCAACGGGAGACGGCTCTGCCGCCGGCAAGACTTCTTCGATGACCAATCGAATCGATTTCGCTGATTTGGGCTTGGTTTTCTTCACCGGTGTCTCAGGCTCGGCCGCTGCACCTCGCTCCGGAATCCAGGTGGAGATACGGCTAACCGCGCGGCCCCACCATTCAGGAACACGGAGGACGAGTTGGGCCAACGACATCGGCGTCGTGTACAGCATCGACACCAAGAATCCTGCGATAATCAAAATGTGCGCCCCCGTACTGGCAAAATAAGACCGTAAGCTTTCGGCTAGGACCTGTCCGCAGAGACCACCTGCCGCTCCGCGAGAGACCATCCCGCTTGACACCGTCGGGATCGCTGTCACTTCCAGGTGAAGGAATCCGCTGAGAAACAGAAGGGCCCCGACAGAGGCGGCGACATTACGAAGCCGAATCGACAGGGTGCTTTGGGTGAAACACCGCATCCCCAGCAAGCCAAGGAGAAGCGGGAACAGGTAAGCGGCTCCGCCGATCAGAAAGAACAAAATGGACGCGAATAATGCTCCGGCCGACCCGATCAGATTTCGGGGGGAGGCTGCATGCGGGGCGAACACATTTCTGTCCCCCGGAACAAAGGAGAGCAGGCTTAGGAACGTCAAGAGGCTCAACGCGATCAGAACGACTCCGATCACTTCGCGCTTGAGATGAGAAGGCGGAGATGAGGCCCGCCGGGCATCGCCCCGCTTGGCCGTCGTGGAGGCACCCATGAGCGGATGCTAGCATAGGGAACGGGTCATTTCAAACGAACGACCAGCTGAAGTCCTCTTCCACGGCGGTTTTCCTCACGCGACGCGAGAGGTCAGTTCGATGAATTGTTCAACGGACAGAGTTTCCGCTCTGACGGTCGGCGGGAGATTGAGCGCGTGAAGAGCATCCAGCACTCGATCGACCCCATATCCCTCATCGCGCAGCGAATTGGGAAGCGTTTTTCTGCGGTGGGCAAAGGCCGCTTTGACGATCCGGTGGAAGTTGGCCTGCTGCCCATCCGACACGAGAGCTGTCGCGCGACGGCGCAGCGACACGACCACCGACGCCACCTCAGGCCTGGGACGAAAACACTGGGCCGAGACGCGAAACCCCTCAACGATCTCCGCTGATGATTGCGCCATGACGGACAGAAGACCATACGCCCGATTGCCCGGCTTCGCCACCAACCTGGCCGCGACTTCCGCTTGCAACATCAGCACCATTCGACTCAAGCGCGGCCCAATTTCCAGCAATCGAAACAGGATCGCAGTCGAGATGTAATAGGGCAGGTTCGCCACCACCACGGTTCCGTAGGGCAGGTCATCGATCGGGTACGTCAGCACATCTCCGCAAACGAGCTCAAGATTCAGCAAGCCGGATAGTCGCCTCGACAGGTAGGCATGTAATCGTGGATCGACTTCGACTGCGATGATACGAGTCGCAACCCGGCAGAGGGCTTCAGTCAGAATCCCGCGGCCCGGCCCGATCTCAAACACCGATTCGCCAGGCTGTACATCAGCTAGCGAGACGATCTTGCGGACGATGTTCGGATCGATGAGGAAATGCTGGCCCAGGGACTTGCGCGCAGGAGGTGCCGAGGCATCCATCACAGTGCCACTAGCTGGTTTTGGGGATCGACGATTCGAGCTTCTTCGCCATCGTCCGGAGGACCGAGCGGTAATAGTCCACGATATCCGTAAATTCTTCAAAGAGATCGTTCGTAAATGATGGACCCGGCTGCTGCCTGGAGAAAGCCTTCCCTTCCTGTTCTCCAAGGGTCTGACTCAGCAGAGCGGCGGTCCGGGCTTTCCATTTCGTCACCCGTTCGGTCCCCGCCACGGTGTTGAGATCTTCCGTGGTTCTCTTGGCGATCTCGTCCAGCTCCTTCATTTGTTGCTGAATGGCAGCGAGCCCAAGCTGTAACTTTTCGGTCATGCTGATCCTTCCAGAGACGCAGTCCGTCTCTGCTTACGGTCCCTTGCGAGCTTGGCCGCGAGCTTGACCGCTTCAAGCAGGCTGCCGTGGTCGGCAATTCCCTTCCCCGCAATATCGTAAGCAGTCCCGTGATCGACCGAGGATCGAATGATCGGGAGTCCCACCGTGAGGTTGACGCAGGTGCCGAACGCCACGAGCTTGAGCGGAATCAATCCCTGATCGTGATACATCGCAACCACACCATCATAGTCGCCACGCGCCGCTTTGCCGAACAGCGTGTCAGCCGGTAACGGGTCGCTGGCCAGGATCCCCTGAGCCTGAGCTGCACGCGCGGCTGGTCGGATGGCCGTCGCTTCTTCATCGCCGAAGAGGCCATGTTCTCCCGCATGAGGGTTCAACGCCGCCACCCCGATTTTCGGCTTCGGAACATGAAACAACTCGCTCAGGGCCCTGTGTGCAAGCCGAATAGCCTTTTCGATGCGCGCCTGCGTCAATACCGAAGGCAACTCCTTGATCGCCACGTGGGTTGTCACGAACATGATTTTGAGCGGCCCACCGACAATCATCATGCCGCTCTCCGGAGAATGCGTCAGGTCTGCCAACAATTCCGTATGGCCGGGATAATGGCAACCGGCCATGTTGATGGCTTCTTTGTTGATCGGAGCAGTGACGATGCCGTCGACGCAGCCGAGTTCTGCCAACCGGACCGCTTTCTTGATGAAGGCCACCGAAGCAGCACCGGTCTCCGGTGCTGCGACTCCTACAGTGAAGTGTCCAAGCGGAGAATCGAGAGGATCGAGAACCGCCACCTGGCCCGGGCGAAATGAAGCGCCATCGTGGCCGGCAACCGGTACGACTTGGAGCTTGAGCTTCAACGACTTGATCGTCTGCTCCATCACCGGAATCGATCCGATGACGAGCGGACGGCACAACCGTCGCAATACCGTCCCTGAGAGCGCCTTGGCAATCACCTCAGGGCCAATCCCGGCTGGGTCGCCCATCGTCAGGCCCAAAAGCGGGCGTGTCTCCCCTCGTTGCCGTCGCTTTGCCATGGTGCTCCTACCAACACACGCATCTGGGAAAATGGTTCATTTCGTCTATCTGGTTAATTGGTTTGTCTGGTGCGAGGAAATCCGTGACTCAAGAAGTTCCAACCAGAGAAACCAAACGAACCAGACCAACCGTCTCAGCCATCACCAGCCGTAGAGATAGATGCCATACCCTATATAAAGGAGGGCACTCCCGCCGAGCAACCAGGGTCGCCAGCAGCCTCCCCACGCTGCCTGGAGCAGACAAGAAGTTGCGGCAATCACCGCGAGCACCATGGTTACCAGCACTGTCGGTTTCAACGCCCACTCCGTTCCTAGAAGTCCCACTGAAACCGGGAATGTCCCTTGAAACACCATCGCACCGGTCACATTACCGACGGCCAGTCGGTCTTTCTTCCTATAGAGCCATAAAAAACTGTTGGACATCTCTGGTAATTCCGTCGCGAGCGGCGCGACTAACAAAGACAAGATTAATGGTGACAGTGCCAGCGTGCCAGCTATCGTTTCCGCGGCAGAGATGAAAAGATGGGCGCCGAGAATGAGCCCGATCAACCCAGCCACACCCTGGAGGCCAATCATCGAATAGGGCGGGGTTGCGGAAGCTTTTGAGAAGATGAGCGGCTCGATCCCCCCCTCTCCAACCTCGTCGTTCTCGCTGAACTTCAGCGTCATATAATAGAGATACAGCCCCATGAGTCCCGCTGCCGCCGCTGCGTGAATGAGCCGGGACGACACGAAGACACAGGCGATCGCGACGCCATAGGCGACCGAAAAGAAGGAAAGGTCGACAGTGATATCCGTATAATTCAGATGGAACGTACGACCCCGTTTCCCCATCCGAGCATAGACCAGGAGCAGGGTTGCCAGGATGGGAATTACCAGCGTGCTGAGCATAAAGGGGGCGCCGAGAATCGCTCCAAGACCCACTTCCGTTTGTTCGCGTCCCGTACCAAAGAAGATCGCAATGATGGGGATCGATGTCTCAGGCAACGTCGTGCCCAGCGCAGCGAGAACGCTGCCGACTGCGCCCTCGGACAAGTTGAACCTTTTGCCCAGCCACTCGATCGCGTTGGTGAAGAGGGCACAACCTCCGAGCGTCACGACGATTGAGAGAAGGAACAGTCCGCTATAGAACAGCACCGTCACAGTCAATTCTTGCTCCTGACGGCCTTGCTCTTGGCGAACGCCACCATCGCTTCTTCCAGCACATCCTTCACTGGTCGTCCCGTCCGGTCCGCAATCCGCTTGCAGTCAATGTACTCCGGCGCCGCCTTGTCCTTCGTCACGTCCGCTGCGGCAATTTTGATCCTGACTGAACCGCCACGCACTCGTACCGAGAGAAAACGCCGCGGTAGAATCTGCCGGTTGATCTGTTGAACCCGCACTCCCAAGGCCGTCGTCTCCATGAACAGCACGTCGAGCACCGGATCCACATCCGCGGGAGCCACGAGACACGTCACGAGGACTCCGGGCCGACCCCGTTTCATGATGACCGGAGTAAGCGTCACATCAAGCGCCCCGCGGGTAAACAACTGCTCCATCACATGTTCATAGGTCTGGGGGTTCACATCATCAAGATTGGTTTCGATCTGGAGAATCGTATCTTGTTCACGTCCCGTTCGGGCGGTTGATCGCGCCAAAAACACACGCAACACGTTCGGCCAGTCGTCAGGATTCCAGTCTGCCGCTCCATACCCCACCGCTGTTGGCATCATCGCAGGCATGGGACCGAATTCCGACGTCAGTGTTCTCAGTAGTGCGAGACCTGTCGGCGTTGTTAGCTCCCGCCTCGGCCCCGCGCTATAAATCGGAATGCCCTTCGCCAACGCCGCGACCGCCGGCCCCGGCACCGGGAGAATTCCGTGGATGGACTGCACTGTTCCTCCACCCACGTTGACAGGGGAGGCCGTAATCCGGGTCACACCCAAGAGATGACAGCCCAACACCCCCCCGACGACGTCGACAAACGAGTCCAACACGCTCACTTCATGAAAATGCACCTTGGCCTTCGCGACTCGGTGCGCCTGCCCCTCGGCTTCTGCGAGGCGTTCGAAGACAGCCCAGCTTTGTTCCTTCACGGTCTCGGGCAAACGACTGGCTGTCAGGATGTGATGGATGCGCTTTAATGGCAGCGGTTCATGCAGCCCTTTGCGGACGATGACGCTGACCTTTGTTGCGTGCAACGCCCCTCGCCGGACACGACGCTTTTTGAGAGTGAATCCTGGCAGACGCAGACTACCCAATCCTTTCACCAGTTGTGAAAATGGCACCCCCAAGTCCACGAGGGCGCCGAGGACCATGTCCCCACTGACACCAGAGAAACAGTCGAAATGAAGATGCGCTCCCACTGACAAGCCTTTCAGTCGTTCAGCCGGAATCCCGCGGAGCCATCTTACCCAAGGCGCTCTGGAACGGCAATCTGCGCGGAACGATCGTTGACAGCATCTCGGTACTGTGTTATCCCCTCAGCGCCGCGACTGTCGGAGATGTTTTTCTCATCCCTGTTATGAACACCTGGTACAAGCCCTTCCGGTGGCACCGATTGTGTTCTCGCTCGTTGACATGGCGCGGACTGTCATTTCTGTTCTGCGCCACAGTCGCCCTGTCGACCACGACGGAGGTGCAGGCCAAAGCCAAGCCGCAAATTCCCCGTCCAGAGCCGGAGCTGAAAATCCTCGAACTCAAAGTCACGCCGAATCCCTATACGATCGCCGGCGGTGCGTTGGAGTTTTCTGCGGTGATTCAATTGCCCAAGGAATTGAATGGGGGGACCATCCTCGAGCTTTCGTCTCTCGTCACCTCTCCCTCAAAAACATCCCTCCGGTTTCTCAACACTCGAAAACCAGTAGAGCCCCATACCACCACGGGCGGAGCCGATCCTCCGCGAATCTCGCTCGTGCTGACATGGGATGGCTTCGACCACAAGAAACAACCGGCTGTACCGGGCATCTATGCATTCGAAGTTCGGGCGAAACTGCTGGAGAACGGGGAGAAGGGACCGCGGACGATCATGGTCTCGTGGCCGAAACGAGGCACGATAGAGGTCAGGTAGCGTGCAGCGATCAGCTGTCAGTGACCGAGAGGGGGATGCTTCGACCGTGCTGATTGCTGATGGCTGACAGCTCCTTGTACTCCGAGCGCATTAATGCGATGCGCCAAACACCCGGCTCCGAAACCGTTATCGATGTTCATCACTCCGACACCTGCCGCACAGGAATTCAGCATCGTTAACAAGGCCGCCAACCCGCCGAAGCTTGCCCCGTAGCCTCGGCTCGTCGGCACGGCGATCACCGGATAATCCACCAATCCTCCAACGACGCTCGGCAGGACTCCGTCCATTCCTGCAACAACGATTGCGACCTTCGCTTCGATCAGGCGATGCTGACGCTCCAATAAGCGATGGATCCCCGCCACTCCCACATCGTAGAGAGTTTCGACATGACTCCCCATCACCTCAGCCGTAACTTTCGCCTCTTCTGCAACCGAGATATCGGACGTCCCGGCCGTGATGACGAGGACATGACCGCGTCGGGGTCGGTTCAGTTCTCGGATGGCCACGATCCGCGCCGCCTCGTGATAGACCGCGCGGCGATCGAGTCGTTTGATGATCGTCGCCACCTCTTTCGTTGCGCGTGTGGCTAGGAACGGACGATGGTGACTCAACAGGGATCGCGCGATCACGCGAATCTGCGCCGGTGTTTTCCCCTCACAAAAAATAACTTCCGGGAATCCCTGACGCAACGACCGATGGTGATCGAGAGAGGCAATCCCCAAATCTTCATACGGCAGGGTGCGCAAATGTTTTAGCGCCGTCTCGATCGAGAGCGTGCCGCTCCGGACCTTGGCGAGGAGCTGTCGGAGCTTCGTCGGACTCACGATGCACCCTTCTCCGCTTTGGCTTCTCGCTCCATCAAGTCAGTGACAGCTCGACGGCAGGATTTCCCCTCGAACAACACGGCGTTCACTTCCTGCACAATCGGCATTTCCACTCGATGCCGAAGGGCGAGCCCCTGTGCCGCCTTGGCGGTCCGCACCCCTTCAGCCACGGCATGCATCCCACTCAGGATTGCCTCCAGCCGCTCCCCTTGCCCCAATCGCATACCAACCATATGATTGCGGCTCAAGGCCCCTGTACAGGTCAAGACCAGATCGCCGACCCCCGACAACCCGTAAAACGTGCGCGGATCGGCCCCCATGGCCGTGCCGAGACGCACCATTTCCGCCAAGCCTCTGGTGATCAATGCTGCTCTCGCGTTGTGGCCGAGCCCAAGCCCATCGACGATCCCGGCCGCCAGCGCCATCACGTTCTTCAATGCGCCGCCCAATTGGACACCTATCACATCGTGGTCCGCATATACGCGCAATGTCGATGACATCAAAATCGACTGGAATCGGTTGACGACCGCGATGTTTTTTCCCGCCAGACACAGCGCGGTTGGTTGCCCTCGACTGACTTCCGTCGCAAAGCTTGGCCCGGATAACACCATCAACGACTGGTGACACGATCGTGGAAGCACATCCTCCATAACTTGAGTAATCAGCTTCAACGTATCTTCTTCAACCCCTTTGGTCGCGCTGATGATGGGTGTCTCATCGGAAAGCACGGGGGCCAGCTGTTGCATAACCGTTCGAGCGACGTGCGACGGAACCGCGAACAGGATGGTCTCGCATCCTTCCGTTGCCTGCACCAAGGAATTGGTGACCTTCAGCGTGTGCGGCAGCGCCACACCAGGTAAGAACCGAGAGTTCTCATGCGCGAGGTCGATCGCATCGACGACCTCTCTCTCGTAGGCCCAGAGTTGGACGGAGAGCCCTTTCTGAGACAAATGCTTGGCCAGTGCCGTTCCCCACGCTCCGGCACCGATCACCGTGATCCGATTCATAGCTGGCATGATGAGTAGGATGCCCTAAGTGGCGTGTAGTCAGTGGGCAGCGTGGATTCTCCGAACTGGTGCTAGCCGCGCGGATTATAGGAAGCTGGTTTTCCCCTGTCAACGAACAGGCTTGTCCACCAATGCACCAATCACCCTACAGTCAACGTTGCCCTGACTCATAAGCAATCCCACATATAGCGTTAGCAACGCGCCTAGATTGGCACACGGCTTGCTCCAGTTCGTCTGGATATCACATTTCCCTTCGCGCTCGATCGGTCGGCCTTTAGGATGGAAGTGTATCGAGATGGAATTCGGAGGATCCCCATGAAGACCGTTCGCTTCAGCACGGCGCTGCTCGTAGGTGTCTTCCTCCTGTTTTTCCTTGCGCAAAGCACCATCGAGCCGTCGACTGTAGAGGCGGAATCGTATTTTGCCGGACAGGTCGGTTACGCTTTCCCACAGAGTTTGAGTAATGGAAAAGTGACGCAAGATGGTTTCGGAGGACTCGACATCTCCGACCAACCCCTGAAGAATTCTCCCATGGTCGGCGCGAAACTCGGACACTACTTCACGCGGATTCGATGGCTTGGGGTCGAGACAGAGGTCACCTATTCGAACCCGCACATCAAACAAAGCTCAATTACCTTTAGCGGTCCTGGGGGACCTCCGGTGACCAGCCCCATCTTGGCAGGTGTTACTCAGCGCATGATTATGTGGTCGCCGTTGACGTTACTCGCTCGTTATCCGGGACAACGTCTTCAGCCCTATGTGGGTGTCGGTCCCGCGCTATTCTTCGCCCACCTGAATGGCCCAACGGCACCCCCAGGCCAATCGGGAACCGCCATCGGATTGAATGCGGAGGCTGGACTTCGCTATTACGTCACGAGGCATTGGTCTCTGTCGACGGAAGGCAAGTACAATCTCGCGCGAATCGGTTACACCTCCAACGATAGTAACCCGAACGCCGACCCCTTCGGTTTCAGAGCTACCTATAGCGTCGTCACTGTCTCGTTGGCACTCGCCTATCACTTCTGATCCCGATTCTCCCCACCCAAATTCCAACTAGCAAACCGATGCTGGTCCGTGTAGCTTATGAGTCTGGCGGAGAATTACTGATCTGCAGGAAAACGACCGATGAAGACCTGTCCCTCCTGCCAGCGACAACAGGCAGACCTGAATCGCTATTGTGTCGGCTGCGGACGACAGTTCGATGACGCACCACCGACCCCTTCCACACCAAGGGATACCACGCCGGAGGCTCTGAACCTTCAAGTACTCTATGGGATGGTGGGGGTGCTCGTCCTTGCGATTCTGTTTCCGCCGTGGGAAACACCTCCGTCACAGGCTCCGGATTTTCTTAGCATGCATTTCATCCTGGATCCCCCGACCCCCGACGCGGTGGTGAGTCGTCTTCTCCTGACGATCGAGCTCGTCACGATCGCCATCGCCGGCCTCTACGCATCGTTTCTGTTCAGAAAGAGATAGCAGGCAAGAGGTTCGCGGCGAGGGGCGAGAGGCCGGTCGTGGATCAAATCCCATCGCCTCTGGCCCCCTGCCTCTTGCTCCGAGCCCCAATTCAATCAAGAGCCAGTGTTAGGCACTTAGCGGACCCACCGGATTTCATGAACTCGCTCAGGGGGACGGGGTGGGGGCGATAGCCTCGCTCCTCAAGGAGCCGTTCGGTCCCGGCACATCCGGCGGGAAGAACCACGTGTTTTCCGACGCAGATCGCGTTACAGGCGAATTTGAGCGCATCCGCTTCGGATACGGCGAGTTGTTGGTGCGGTGCGATCCGGTCGGCAATCGCCGCCTGTCCGTATCGATCAAAGGCAGCAGGGAAGTAGAGAAGCTCGCCCCCACTCAACGGACAAAAGCAAGTATCGAGATGATAATACCGACTGTCCACAAGCTCGAGCGGAATGATCTCTCGATTGAACCACTCGCTGAGAAACGGAAAGGCTCGGATCTCTGACCGTTGACGGTACCCCCCGAACCATGCATCAGGAAACCCAAGGAGATCGCCGGCTCCTTCGAAGAACAACTCCTTTTCCAACGACAAGACCTCGAACCCGTTCGTGCGGAACCAGTCTTCAAACCACGCCTCTTCCGGTTGTCGTTCGGCATAACGAAATCGACTGGGAACGGCTCGGCGTCCCACCACGAGGCCGGCATTCGCCGTGAAAACGAGATCGGGCAACCCGGGCACTGGATTCATACGTTCCAGCACGGCGCCAACATCTTGCTCGAGAACCTGCATCAAACCATGCCACTGTCGAACAGCCTGGTCTCGGTTCACGGTATTCGATCGGCGCATCCAGGGGTTGATTTCATACTCGATGCCGAAATAGTCGGGGGGACAGACCAGCAGACGACTCATGAGGTCCAACCCAATTCTCGGGCTAGTTCGCGCAGAAACGAAGCGGCGTCCATCACCAAGCCGATGGCCTGGAAACTCCCCCGATCGGCCAGCTTCGTCAGCACAGCAGGATTCACATCGACACACACGGAAGGAATCGTAGCCGGCAGCAGATTACCGGTCGCCACGGCATGGAGCGTGGAGGCCACCAGCAAGGCCAATCCGACCCCGGGGATCGCTGCTCGCATGGCCTCCTGGGCCCTGACTGAGTCAGTGATCACACCAGGTAACGGACCATCATCGCGGATTGTTCCAGCCATGACGACCTGGACGTGTTTATTGATGCAAGCGGCCATGATCCCGCCCTTAATCACGCCGGACTCCACGGCAGCGTCGATGCTCCCGATCGCGCGGATTCGATTAATCGTCCGCAGATGGTGTTCGTGTCCATGTGGAACAACTCGTCCGGCCTGCTGCCCATACCCGAGTGACGTGCCGTACAATTCGACCTCCATGTCATGGGCTGGCAGCGCATTCCCGCAAAACAGGACGTGGATGAATTCTTCTTCAATGAGCCATGTCAATGCATCGCGTCCGCCCGCATGGATAATGGCCGGCCCTCCGGCCAGCAAAACCTTGGATGCCGGTCGGCCCTGGCGGAACCCTTCGCGCAGTGACATCATGCGTTTGGCGATATCGTGGATGACGTGACGGTGCGGACGCTCGGCGGACACCTGCGACTCCATGAAGCCGAATACGTCGCGGTCGCGCGGTCGTTCCAGAGGCGTGACGCGGATTCCCTCTCGGCCCGTGACGATCAGGTCTCCCCGTTTTACCGCTCCCATAGGCACGGTTCGGGCGATCGCCTTCTTTGGCTCGACAGCGACGCCGAGATCCATTTCAGTCCCTTCGACATCCACCCATTGCCCTTGGAGCCGTATTTGAGTCGGCAAATGTGTGGTCGCATAGAATTCCTCGGGGAAAATGCCGTTCGCTGGAGCCGGCTGGAGTCGGCAATCGGCCTCACGTTCGACCGAGGCTCCATGGGGCTGAATCCGGTGCAAGATGTCACTGAGTAATTGCGCGGTTCCCGCGCGCACGATTATTCTGGCCCGAGAGGATTCTTCACGCGTTTTACCGATCTGGACGTCCGCAAGATCGAATGACCCGCCCATCATCAGAATCGTGTCCAAGACCTTGGCCAGGATCAGCGAATCGATGATATGGCCACGAAGAATGACAGTTTCCTGGTGGGACGTCATGGAGAAAGCCTCAGATTGACGGGTCTGGTGAAATTCTACCACCCAGGCGCAAGGACAGGGGACAGATGGCTGACAACACCTCGACGAGCCTGTGTGAGGGCTCTAGCGCAACGAACTGCTTGACATCTCAGGCGTTTTCATGAGCTCTCGTAACACGCTCGTGGCATAGCCACTAGGTGGGAGGGCAAAGGAGAGGGTGAGCGTTGATCCTTTGAGAGACCATTCCAATTCCAGAAGCTGGAGCCTGAGCGATCGTCGTTCGCCGCGAAACCCGCATTCCTTCGCTGCTTGGATGAGCTGCTCTTTGCTCATACCTTGTTCCGTCAACACCGCCTGTTCGATCTCGCCCGGTTCGCCCTCAGCCCAGGAGACGCGAGAGCCAAACAAAATGCCGGTTGGACTGATTTCAAACCGATCGGCTCTTGGCTGTTCCCGGTCGCCGTCTTCCACGAGAAAACACGCGCCGTTCTCGGCTTTCATCGCCCAATCCCCGGTCAAGATCCGATCGAGTCGATCGATCCTCCTGGCAACCATCCGATTGAACAGATGGGACTGATAGCTATTGAGGTACCACATGCGCTTGGCTCGGCTCATTTTCTCCCGTCGAGCCTTGTCGATGAGCAACGAGGCTCCGGTCAGATAGTTGTCCCCCTCCCGTCCTTGCCGTTGCGGCCCAAAATAATTTGGCACTCCTCGGCGAAGCAGCGTTTCCACGATGAGCGGGACCGTCTCTTCCGCATGTTGAGCGACATCTCGGATCACGAGGCGGAAGGTGTTGCCGGCGTGGTGGCCGGTCCGCAATCGATTCCGATGCCGGCCCAGCACCTCAATCGCCAACAGCCGATCATCGGTCGGTATCCGTATGACATGCTGCGTATCCACTCCATGGAGCGAAACCATCTGAGTGGTCACGGCACGCGCATCCTTGAGTCCAGCCACACCGATCGCCTGGGTCCTGATGCCTAACGTTGAAGACAAACGTCGCACAAGATCCGGCGTCGAAAGATTCCGTTTCGTCACTCTCACATACAGATGCTCGCCCGTCCCGCAGGGTGCGTAGAGAGGACGTTCGACCACGTGAAAATCTTCAGGCGTGGTTCTGATCCGCCCTCCCACTCCCGGAATCGAAGCTGTAAGAAAAGGGTCCATCGGTGATTTCCCGGCTTCTTTCTAGATGCTTAGGCCTGTTCGGGAAAGGAGCGTCGGCCACGGTCAAGATGTACAAAAGCAAACGACATCATCATGGTATACTTTGGCCATGTTGCCTGGACCACGGTTCGTGGCAAAAGTCGCCATCCATCCTACCAGAGCCAAAACCTGTGCCATCGGACTTATGCTCATTGGAAGTAGCTTTGCGACACCCGCTCCCGAAGCAATTTCCGGCACCGCTGACGTCTTTCTGAAGTTTACTCACCACATCCAGCAGCAAATCGAACATGACAAACAAGCATTCTCAAAAGCCAGCGGTTGTACCAAGTGGTTCTATAAGCAAGAAAAGAAACCCGCACCGTCACCGCCCGCGCAGCGCATCGACTGGAAACAGGCCGGCTTGGCCCTGAGCGAAGACGAATGTCGCCAACATTACCCCGGTGGAATGGACGCGGTGCGTGAAGACTTCGGTAGAACTCAAACCTTCCTCTCCCTGAGTCTCACCTTCTACGAATTCGCACTGGTCGGCGACCGTGACGATGACGGCCTCTACAGCTCCGCCGAGTTGGAAGATCTGTTTCACGTGCTCACGCTGTCGTATGATGCGGCTCATTCCCCCTCGATACACGCCGAAGCGCTGACCGACCGATTCGATACCTGGTATTGGGCCCGCAACCTCGAAAGTTTGATGAACAGCATGGGCCGCCTCTATGAACGGGGTTATCGCGTCACGCCCGCCGATCGAGCCGAGTTGGACCGGGTCATGAAATGAGTCGCCGCAGGATGACATGGCCGGATCGTGCGCGAGCAACAATCGGCAGCTGGATGAGCGAGCCGTTCTACCGGTTTTTCAGCCTGATGCCCGGCTGGGAATTCGGGCTAACCAACCACGCTGTCTCCAAATTCAGTGACCGGCACAGGTCTCTGGCTGGCCGACGAGCCGTGCACCTGAGCGACCTGCATCTCGATCACTACCTTCCGCGCCACGACATGATCGTCACCATGGTCCGGGAGCTGCGCCCCCACTGGATTTTCATTACGGGCGACCTCCTCAACGTTCCGGAAGGGCTGCCGCATCTGTTCCGCTTCCTCGCGCAGCTCCGCCTGATCGCCCCGGTATTCATGACACTGGGAAACCATGACCATTATAGCGGCGTGCCGATCGATCATTACGCTGAACTCGCCGATCGGCACAAGCTCACGCTCCTGGTCAATCAAACCGTCTTCATTCCAACCGATGAAGGTGAGTTGGCCATCGTGGGAGTCGACGATCCATCGCTCCACCGAGCGGATCTGGACTGCCTTCCTCCTCGGACCGAGGGACGCTATACCCTGTTACTAGCCCATGCGCCCAACATCCTTGAACAGCTGGAAGAGCACCATCACGTGGATCTCATCCTTTGCGGACATAGTCACGGAGGGCAATGGCGCTTCCCCGGGGTACCGACGTTTTGGCTTCCACCCGGATGCAATGGTCGCATCGAAGGGCTGCAGCGTGCACGAGAACGCCGGCTCTACGTCAATCGCGGTCTCGGCTGGTCTTTTCTGCCACTCCGTTTGAATTGCCGGCCAGAGATTGTCTTGCTCGAATGGACCCATGACGATACGCAGGCCCGATAGGGATTACCCCTTGAGCCGCTCCAACGCCTCCCGCGCCCGGCTCCGAACTGTTTGATCCCAATCCTGTTCCATCACAGCCGTCAGCCGCTCCTTCGCATCGAAGGCCCGCACCCGCCCGAGCCCCAAGGCGGCGCAAGATCGGACATACGCATGGTCGTCCTCGAGTGCTTTTATTAATAGCGGTACAACCGTTATGTCTTGCAACACACCGAGATGACTGGCGGCCATACCGCGAATCCGGTGTTGTTTGTCCCCGACCGCTCGCTGGAGCGTGTTGACCAAGACATCCCTCAACATCGGCGCGATGACCTCGAGACCCTTGAGCCGATAATCGTTGAATTCAATCAATTGAAAGGCCAGATCCAACTTCTTGTCCGGCAAGGATTCCCGCTCAAATGCCTCGATCAATCGCGCACGAGCCCGCCGCTTCGTACGGTTGCGGCGAATCTTACGGATGATCGCGAACACTCCGGCAGCAAGTGCAAACCCGGCTATCGCGATCGGGATCGCTTGGTCGATAAGATACTCCTGAGTCTCAAGCGATAAGCGCTTCCAGACCCAGACGGAGGTGATCACGATCCCAATCAGAACGAAGATGGCCGTCAGATTCGCCTGCCCGGATTGCGTGCGAGGGGCCATGGGATGAGCATCATAGGGAGCCGGTGTTTGCCTCGTCAACGGAGCAGCCCCCTCGCTGCAAACTGGGAACATCGATGCTCTCGCACATCGAGCGTTAGATGACCTTGCGACTCGAATATTGAAGCGGCTGAACATACAGAACGGTTTTGCCAATATGACGTTACGTTTCGTTTCAGGGCAGCCCAGCTGATCCTCACGTGCGCGCGTCTTTCTCCCTCACCCAACCCTTGGCGCGCCGAGATGCCACTTTTCCAACAGACCGCGCGTTGCACGAGCACAGGAGGCCAATGGGTGTCCCTCTATGAATTTTATTGGTCCCCTATCCCACCTCTTGACCGATCGTTCTAACGCGGACTATTCTCTCTCCATGGACTTGCCCGATTTGAAGGACGACCCTTGCCTCAAAGTGTTGCGTCCGCTGGTCGAAGCCTACCTGGCCTTCTGGCGGACCGACAGTCGTCACATTCGCTCCTTGCGCTTGACTCCGTCACAATTCGATGTGATCGCGACGCTGGGTGATACCGACGGCATGACCTGTTCGGAACTCTCTCATCGAACTCTCGTGACCAAGGGGACATTAACGGGAGTTCTGGACCGGCTCATGGCGAAGGGCCTGATTCGCCGCGACGATGTCGAGGCCGATCGCAGACGCATCAGGGTCCGTCTTACCGAGAAGGGTGATGCCATATTTCGGAAAACGTTCGCCGCGCATATCGCGTTCCTGCGACCTTTTTTCGAACGGGCACTCAGCCAGAAGGACGCGGAGACGCTGAGTTCGCTGTTGTCGCGCCTGCGAGATAGCTTTCAGAAATAAGTTGAGGCCGACAATCAAGATAAGATAAATGCAACAGTCGCTTCCTCACTTAGCCTTAGCCTAGGCCTCTTTGAACCAATGCGCCTGACTATTCTCGGCTCCGGAACGAACGTGCATCCCAGGAGAGCAGCCGCCGGCTATCTCGTCCGGACCGACCATACGATGCTGTTGGATTTCGGGCCTCGCACGCTGAGTAATTTACTCAAAACCGGCGTCAACCGGCATCGCATCACACACATTCTCTTCTCCCACTACCATGCAGACCACTTCTCCGACTTCATTACGTTCTTCTTCGACGCCATGATCTTTACGAAATATCAACAAGGCCGGCGGCCTCCGCTCACGGTGATCGGTCCTCATGGAACCACCCGGCTGTTCCGAAGCCTCTTCGCCACGTTACCGGGATTCAAGGAGGCGCGGTTTGCGGTCCATTTCAAGGAGGTGTCGGATCGAGCCTTCTGGATCGGAAAGACAAAGGTGATTCCACGAACCGTGACTCACAGTCCGGATCTTCACTGTCTCGGGTACAGAATCGAATACGGGGGGAAGACCCTCGCCTATTCAGGCGATTCGCAATACTGCGACAATCTCGTGCGGCTTTGCGGAGACGCAGACCTGGCGGTGCTCGATTGTTCCTTTCCGGCCAATCGACCTGGTCCGGTTCACCTCCATGCGGGGGAATGTGGGCAGGTTGCGAAGGAGGCGGGAATCGGTCGATTGATATTGTCCCACTTCTATCCGATTGCCGAGCGGTACGACGTCAAGACCCAGGCGGGAGAGGCGTACGGCGGGAAGATTCTCCTTGCGCGGGACCGGCTGACCATCAAGCTCTAACAATCCCGCTTCTACAACCCACCTTCTTTACTATCCGATCCGAGAAGCTCAATGAAGGTCGTCAGCCGAGTCTTTTTGATCGGGTCGTCGAGTTTGGAATAGATCGCGAGTAGATTCTTGATCATGCGCGACAAAATCGCCCGGACCGGACTGTGTTGGAGATATCTGTCGTCGCACCCATAGCCGGCTTCCGTGAGGAAGCGCTGACAATTCTTCTCGGTCAGGAGCGCGCCTCCATTAAAGCAATCGATGAAAATCTTGTATCGCTCTGACTCGTATTTCACGAGGAAGTGGCCCGGCATGCCGATGCCGTGGACCGGAAGGCCGAGACGCTTCCCAATCAACAGATAGACCACCGACAGGCTGATCGGAATCCCCGTTCGTCGGTCGATCACGCAATTGAGATAGCTGTTCTCGAGTTCGTAGTAATTCTTGGTGTTGCCTTTGAATCCCTGCTCCGAAAAGAGATAGCGATTCAGCGTCTTCACAGTCTCTTCGCCTGACGCACGAGGACCGATTCGATCACGCACCTCTTGAGCCATCTCATCAAGTTGCCGTCCATAGGACGTCACATCCAGCGTGGGATAGGCATAGCGGGCGATCAGGAAGGCTCCCCGCTCGAGATCCATTTGCTCATCCGGCAGGGTCGCAAGCTGAACGAGCTCGTCTTCGAGTCTTCCGCCGCGAATTTCTTCGAGCACCGATGCAATGCGCTCCGCCATTTCCGGTTGTTCGATCTCGGCCTCTTGCAGCAACGGCACGGCCGTCGTGCCGATATCAACCAGCTTCCCGCTGATCGTTCTCACGATCTTCTCGTCTTCGTCCGCCAACAGGCGGATCAACGCGCGAATTTGACTTTCATTCACGAGCATCGAAGATCCTCCCTCTTTGCTCTTCCATCTCGCCGGCCCGCACGTCCGTCATCCTGCTAACCCATCGCCCGCCGGAAGGCCCTTGCCCCACCATATAAGCATAGCGCGTCAAAAATGACCATCACGACGACTACCATCCCTACATGCGGCAGGGCTTCAGCCCAGCTCGAGAGAATGAGCGGCCGCACCGCATCGATCGCCCAGGTCATCGGGTTGAATCGTGCCAAGAACCCCATCCAGCCCGGCATGGCCGCCAACGGCACCAACGCCGAACTCAGAAAAATCATCGGGAGCGACAGAAATCCCAGCACCGAAAAGAAGTCCCCATGGCTTTTGACCGAAAAGGCCATCGCCATCGAAATCGCCGTCAACCCTACCCCGAACATCATCCCTATCAATAATATTACCGCAACTCCGAGAAGTCCGGTCGCCGGCTGAACGCCGAATAGGAACGCCACGCCGAGAATTACCAACACTTGCAGCGACGTGATCGTCATCACGAAGATGAACCGGCTCAGAATGACGGAGGTCCGATGGATCGGCGTCGACATGAGGCGTTCCAAGAACCCGTTTTCCTTATCAAAGAGGAGATCCACCCCTCCGGCCAACCCGTTGTTCAACACGGTCATGACCACGACCCCTGCCGCCAGAAAGCTGATGTAGTTCGGAGCCTGCGTCACCTGGGCATCGGCCGCCCGCTGAAACAGGTTGCCGAAGAAGATCAACCAAAACAGCATCGGTTGGACGAGCGTGAAGAGCATGCTGAATTTTTCTCGGCTCAGGCGCCGCACCCACCGCATCGTCAAGGCACTGATTTCTTGCCAGTACTCTTTCATGACATGAAGCGTCCCTCGACCACGCTCGGGACAGCGAGCTTGTTGAACTGTGACACGTGAGGCGTGAAGCGTGAAGTTAGGGTAATGAGGCACGTTCCTCCCCTGTATGACGCATAGCGCATCACGTACTCCCCTCCTCTGCAGAAATATCGTCCTGAATGCGGCGGCCGGTGTGGGCCATGAATACGTCGTCGAGCCGGGGGCGATGGTATTCGATGAATTCGACGCGACAATCCAAACGGCTGGCCGTCTCGAGTATGGTCGGCAGCACCTTCTCCGGCGACTCGACCCGGATATCCAGCCCGCGGGCCGTGACGTTGACCGTACGAATGGCCGGCAATCCTTTGATCGCTCCCGCCAGGGCCGGCAGTCGGGTGGCGTCGTGAATCGTCAGCGCGACGATGTCGCCACCCAGCCCCACTTTGAGTTCAGTCGGCGAGCCGAGCGTTTTGATCTTTCCGGCATCAATGATGGCCAACCGATCGCACAATTGATCTGCTTCGTCCAGATAGTTGGTCGTCATCACGACTGTCATGCCTTGCGCTTTGAGCATGCGCACATAGTCCCAAATACGAAGGCGACTCTGCACGTCCAATCCGAGCGTCGGCTCGTCCAAAAACAGAATTTTCGGGTTCGGGAGGAGTCCGCAGGCGATGTCGAGCTTGCGCTTCATTCCGCCCGAATACGTCTTGGCTGGACGATCGGCATGGGCTTCGAGTTCAACGAGCTTGAGCAAGTCTCTGATCCGCCTCGTGCTTTCGTCCTTCGCCAAGTGATAGAGCGCCGCGAGCAATTCGAGATGTTCGCGACCGGTGAGAAAGCGATCGATCGCCCGCTCCTGCGGAACGTACCCGATCAAATGTCGCACGACGTCCGCATCCTTCACCGTGTCGTGTCCCAAGACTCTGGCGAATCCCGACGTCGGATGAAGCAGGGTGATCAACGTGCGAAGGGTCGTGCTTTTCCCGGCACCATTAGGCCCCAGCAGTCCGAAAATTTCGCCTTGGTAGACCTGAAAGGAAAGATCCTCGACGGCCTTGTGTCCGTCATAGGTTTTTGACAGGTGAGACACCTCAATCGCGACCGCCCGATCCATTACCCCCAACCCTTCGCCCCGTGAGGGTCGTGCATCATGAAATGGAGCAGATCGCCAAGGCGGCGAGCCTGTTGGTGAAGACTCTCGGCTTCCAACAGAAACTGCTTTTCCAGCGGTGTGCATTCGAGATATGTCGACACAGAATTAATGAGGATGTCGTCGCTGACTTCTTCCCGGAACAACGCCTGCCAGGTGGGCGCATCATCGCGCGACTTGAGAAACTCCTCCAATGTCTGCACCAGCTTGGCTCGGACTGTGGGATCGAGCCTGCCGCCCGTCGCGCGAGGCGTCAACCTGATGCTGGCCTCACGATAGGGACGCTCGAAGTGCTCGGCCTGGATTTCATATCGCTCAAGGCCTTGGAGCAGGATATTCGACCGGCCATCGGCAAGCGGTTGCATGCTCACGATCCGGCCCACGCTGCCCATCGAGAAAATGGGGGGATTCCCATAATAGTCCGATTCCCAACCTTCTTTGAGCAAGACCATGCCGATGCACTGGTCTCGCATCGCCGCATCGGTTACCATCTGACGATAGCGTGGTTCGAAAATATGGAGCGGCAGATACGTCTTGGGAAAGAAGACGGAATTCGGAAGGGGGAAGATTGGAATTCGAGTTGGAATGGGAAACGGAAGGGATTTATCCTGGGGCTCGCGTCCTTGATTCTCGCGCTCATGATCAGTCTGCATGGTTCACGATAGCCGATGGTTGCCAAAATTGTCAACGGCGCGAGCCCATAGTTGACGCGGCCTCCAGCGGAGAAAACCATGATCAATATTGGTGAATTGTGCGTTCGGTGCACGCATGTTCGAAGCGGCATCATCAAAGCATCATGAAACGAAACACCACAGACTGTAGCGGCTCTCAACGAACGTTAGATCGAAGACGGATCGCTCGCACGACGGTCTTCGCCCTGTGCATCGGCGTGTGTTTCGGAGGTGTGCTCTTCGCCGCTGATCCGGTTCAGGAATTTCGCCTGGCCGCACCGGGGTATCAGTATGCGTTTCCCCGCGACCATGGTTCCCATGATGACTTTCGAACCGAATGGTGGTACTACACGGGCCACCTCACGACCAAGAACGGACGCCGGTTCGGCTACCAATTGACCTTCTTTCGTCGCGGCATCCCTCGCGACCAGGTCAAAACGCTCCCCTCTCAGTGGTCCATCACGCAACTGTACCTCGCGCACTTTGCGATCAGTGACTTCGCCGGCGAACAATTCCAGTATGCCGAGCAGATCAGCCGAGCCGGTCTGGGCAAGGCCGGCGCCGAGCGGGACCGCCTCCATGTCTGGATTGATCAATGGAGCGTCGAATCACCGATGGCGTCTCCGCTCACCCAGAAGATTCTCGCATCGAACGGTGCCATCGGGATTCAGTTCACGTTGTCGCCGGAAAAGCCACTCGTCGTTCACGGCCTCGGCGGCATCAGTCGCAAAGGGCCCGCTGCGGGACAAGCGTCCCACTATTACTCATTTACCAGGCTCGCCACCACCGGCACGTTGTCGATCGGGACCGAGCAATTTAACGTCACTGGAACCACCTGGATGGACCACGAGTTCGGCTCGGCTGACCTTGGACCGGACCTCGTGGGATGGGATTGGTTCAGCATGCAACTCGAGAACGGTACCGATCTGATGCTTTATCGGCTCCGTCGCACCGACGGATCAGCCGATCCCGCTTCGAGCGGCACTCTCGTTGATCGCGACGGCCGGACGCAGCACCTGACGGTCAAGGATTTCTCTATGGAGCCCACCGCCTACTGGACGAGCCCCAAATCGACGGCCCGCTATCCTCAGCGGTGGCACATTGTGATTCCTTCCAGGCATCTAGACCTCGACACTATTCCCCAACTCGCCGGTCAAGAGCTCGTTACTTCACGCAGTACACAAGTCACCTATTGGGAAGGGGCGATAGAGGTGAATGGCGTCGCGCAGGGTAAGACGATCAAGGGTCAAGGGTACATGGAGTTGACGGGGTATGCGGAGCGGTTCACCAAGAAATTGTAAGAATGTCACGGGGACGGTGCCCCACCTGCTCCGGCGCTTCGGCGCGACCACACTAAGTTTCCCATCTGCTCGACGCCGAAACTCGTTCCGTTCCTTGCTTCGCTAGAACGGAACTTCGAACATCGACGTCGCCAGCCTGCAGCTGGGCGCAGCTGATCAACAAGTGTGGTGCCCGTGCCTCAGCGCATGTCGCAGGTAGGGCAACCGTCGCCGCCATCACTGAAGAGAGAGAGGAGGGGGAGGGAAGAAAAGAACAGTGCTCGCCGTCGTCTTCGACGACCGCTCCGACCACCCCTTCAACCTCTCGCGAGTCGCCAGCAGCGCTCACCATCTGTCGAGGGAAATTCGATCAAACGTGAAGGGAATATTTGTCGCCAGCCGACCGTATCGACAGGGCTGTCCACGCCTCGCACCGTTAGCGCCGTGCCTCAGCGCAAGTCGCAGGGAATTCACCGTCTCCGTCACTATCTAGAGGGGGATGGGGAAAACAAGAACGGTCTTCGCCATCGCCTTCGGCGAACAAGTGAGTTGAGCGGCGGGCCGTCCGCTCAAACGCGGGGTTAGGCGTCATGCTTCCCGTGCCGCGACTCTTGGCGGCGTCACGCGCGAGCGTTCTCCACGAGCGTGGCAATCTGCACGAACTCGACGCTAGGGCGTACGCCGTAGAGACCTGTTACGCGCTCCAAAAGCGCATCGGTAAAAAAGGCTTTGGCCGCGTCCTCTGAGTCCCAAACGTAAAAGTTCGTGGCCTCACGCTTTCCGGAGTTGACCGTGAAGGCCTTGGAACGTAATCCAGGCATTCCCTCAAACCTCGCGCGTGCTGTCGCCGCGATCTTCCGCACAGCTTGCTCATCGAAATTGTCTCCGTAGCGAAACGTTACAAATACACCGATCATTGCCATATTCCTTCCGAGCGTAGGTATTAATGCCGCTGGGCGGCCTGTGACGCCCAACAACGTTTAGGCCGATCCGCGTAAAAGCCGGATCCGCCACTATCTGTCTGTGTAACACGCCAATTGATTTTGCGAGCATAGCGCTATTCTGTTCGCCGTTTCAATGAGATATGGCCACGAAGTCATTTATTACGGGTTCTAATGCGATCAGCAGGTAACGTGGAGAACGGGGCGCCTGGGGTCTTTGGTCCTTTCTTAGGGGGTGCCCCAATTGGTCTCCCACTGCGCGCAGTGTTTTTTCGCCCGCCCGCCCATCGGCACGCCGAGACGTGCCGTTCTCCCAGGCGAGCACCGCCAAACAGAACTTGTTCGACCCGGAGCCATTGGATGGTTCTTGGCGACGGGATAAAAGCCACTTTGCGTACGTGCCCGGGAGCAAGCGACTAACTAGATGCCCTCCACCAGCGTTCCGGGAGCAAGAGGACAACCATGCCGCTCCGCCCCATCTTGCGTGCGGGTCGCGCGAGCACAGGAGACCAATGGACTACGTTCCTTCTCTTGTGTGTCGCGTTCCGCGAGCACAGGGACTGACCAGCCCATCCCACCTCCATCCTTGACTCAACGGCGACCCCTGTGATTAGGTCCACAACTGTCATGCTGATTCACATTGCCGCCACATTCGCCTCCCTCGCGCTCCTGCTCTTCAGCTTCGGCTGCACGAAAGACAGCGAGGCGATCGTCTCGATCGCGTTGCATCCGACCAATCCCAACATTCTCTACGTGGCCACCAACGATGCCGTCTATAAATCTCGCGATGGCGGGCAAACCTGGGAACGGTTCCCCAGTTTCAGTGCGAGACGTGTGACGACCGTCGCCATCGATCCGCAGCTGCCGGCTACGATCTACGCCGGCACGATGGGCGATGCGGTCTACAAGAGTCCCGACGGCGGCCAACACTGGTTGCCCCACAATGTCGGATTGAAAGAGCACGTCTCCTTCGTGAACCAGTTCGTTTTCCATCCGGCACTCAGCGAAAAGATCTACGCGGCGACGACGGTGGGCGCTTTCCTCACGAATAACGGAGGCCGTGAATGGGGAGAGCGGATGAACGGCATGAAGGAGGTGCACATCGTCGTCTCCATCGCAATCAACCATAAGGACCCGACGGTGCTCTACGCCGGAACCACAGGCGGGATCTACCGTTCAGACGACGCGGCGGCGTCTTGGAAGAAAATCAACAACGGCCTGATTCCGGAACAGGAACTCATGGCGTCGATGGCCTTGGGTGTCAACGTCATCGAAATCGACCCCGTAAATCCCGATATCGTCTATGCCGGGTCGACAAAGGGCCTGTTTCGCACGCAGAATCGAGGGGAATCCTGGGAACGGATCGGCCAAAGCCTCCCCGATCCCTTCGTGAGCAGCATCCTGATTCATCCCACCGAATCATCCGTCATCTATATCGGCGGACCGCAGGGAGTCTGGAAGAGCAAAGACAGTGGAAAGACTTGGCAGGCCATGAACCAGGGGCTCGCCACGCTCAATATCAGGGCCCTGGCGATGGCGCCAAAAAACTCTCAGACGGTCTATGTCGGGACGAACGGAAGCGGCCTCTATCGATCGATCGACGCCGGAGCAACCTGGGTTCCCCTTCCACTCAAGCCTGCGCCCCCGGCAGCAGGCTGAGGCCGAGGTCAAGGCTGAGGTTGAGTGCACTCTGATTCATTCCCGTTCAACCTTAGCCTCAACCTTGACCTTCTTAGTAACCTGACTTCGCTCCCGCGCCCCCCTGCTGGTAGCGGCTGCTGTACTCAAGCATTCGATCGGATAAGGCCTTCCACTCGTCGGCCGTCATCAACTCCTTCATCTTGAAGCGCAGACCCAGAATTTTCGTCCCGGTCCGCATGCGCTGATTGTATGCGTCATCGAGGATTTTCGTGAACTCTTCGGGGGATGCCGTATAACTGGCGTTGAGGGTATAGAGCTGGCGATGATAGGTGCGCTCCTGTTCGCGTCCGGCTTTCAACTCGGTGACGATCTCACCGACAATGGCCTTGACCTGCTTCGCCTTGTCTTGATCCTTTACGGTCCGGTCGACCAACGTCTCCATGTCCTGTTGGCCCCTCTGCCAGTAGGCATCGGTCTTACCACTTTCCATCATCCCGTGATGGTGATAAGACGAACAGCCACCGAACACCAACAGACCTGCCAGCCATAACACGGGCCATCGAGTCTCTCTCATACGTGCCCTCCTCGTCGTGCTAGATGTAAAGAAATGATCGCTCTTCTGTTGTGTCCAAGAATCATCCTACCGTATCATCTGCTTCATCACGATGTCTGAAGCCACCCCCTCACCTTCTGACCCGATCGATCAGCTGCGCGAGGAATTCCGCACTCACCTCGAGACGTTCTACGCGCGGCTGAAACTTGCGCCCCCGTACGAGAGTGTGGAGCAAGCGATCCGAGCCCTCACGACTGCCGTCCGTGCCCTGCCGAAACCGGAGCAGTCACGCATAGCCGCCGATTCCTCCTTGCGTTGGCAATACTTTTGCCACGCCTTCCAGTCGTCCGGTCTCAGCAAGAAGCACCGCGGCATCATTGCCGGCCTGGCTTGCAATCGAGCGAGCCTCGATCTTCCTCCGGAATACGACCAGTTCCTTAACCTATTCAAAGCATAGCCGGCGACTCGAGGGCTTCGCGCAGTTCGTGATAGACGAGCGTCAGCCGGCCGTTCTCCAAACGATAGGCCAAGACCACGACGAGCGCGCCGAACGCGATGACCATCGCTCCGAGCGCCGTGATGCCAAGACCCATCACCACTCCGCTGAGAGACGACAAGCCACCCTGAGCAACATACGACGCGAAGAACGTGAGGGTTCCGCCAATCACAACGAGGAACCACGCCAATGTCAGCAACGCCGAGGACCAAGGAATACGTTTGATGCAGAGCAGGCCGACACGCCCCGGCTCGGTCGTGATCTGAACTGATCCCTTGATCGGCCAGGCGGTTCGAAACCCCACGGCAAAGAGACGGTAGCGGGGACGCAGCCCGATGAGATTCGTCTCCGGAAAGAACCGCGCGATCCCATGAGGCAAGACCAGCGCGCCGTTGCCATCAAATCGCTGGACGAGCACGGAACGTTCAAGTTGAGGGAGGTGATCCTGCAGGCGAGCGATCGTACAGCCATACCGTACGGCATCCGGCGTCAAGCGGACGAAGTAGAGCCAATCGCTCACAATCAATCCCAGGAACAAAAGGCCGGCAAACGCGCCCGCGAGCAGCATGGCCGTACCTATCCCATAGGCGCCAACGATGAATCAAGCGGCGACCTCGTCAAAACTGTTGACTCAGTGCCATGAGTTGGCTAGAGTAGCCCCGTTTGTTTTGAGTTGGCGGGTCTCCTCGCTCCATTCAGGTGCTCCGCCGTTACAGATTTTCCCCCACTGCCTTGCACTGTCGTCTCGTCCCTGCCTCATCGGGGAGCGCAGGTAGCATGAGGTGCGGGGTCGGAGGTGGCATGGATCTGAAGAAAGTCGAACGCGTCTATACATCCTACGCCGGAGTCTACGATCACATCTTTGGGAAGGTCTTCCACGAAGGACGTGAATCCGCGATCAGGAATCTGAACGTGCAGCCGGACGAAAAAATCCTTGAGGTGGGGATCGGCACCGGACTGGCGCTTCCCATGTACCCCAGGCATTGCCAGATCGTCGGCATCGACTTTTCAGAAGGGATGCTGGAAAAAGCCAGGCAGCGGGCGGCCGAACACCGGATGAGCCATGTGCAACTCCATCGCATGGATGCCGGTGCGATGGAATTCGAGGACGACAGCTTCGATACGGTCGTCGCCGCCTACGTCGTCACGGCCGTGCCGGACTATCGCAAGGTGGTTAACGAAATGATTCGCGTCTGCCGGCCCGGCGGTCGGATCATCATGTTGAACCACTTCAGCAACGGCAACAAGATCATCGCCGCGGTGGAAAAAGTGATTTCGCCGATCACCAAGCACCTCGGATGGCGAACCGACCTCTCGCTGGACACCGTTCTGGAGGGAACCGACCTGCACGTGGCCCGCAAACAGAAGGTCAACCCGCTCCGCTTATGGGCCCTCGTCGAATGTGTGAATGGGAAGAATGGGCATGAAGTCGAACCCAAACATGTCAATGGCGTGAGAAGCGGTTCAATGGTTTATTCACACCTGAACGGATACCACGCGACTGAACCCTCGAGTGAGCAAGCCACCGCATAACAGGGCCTTGAAAAAGCCGTCAGCTTCGTTCTCATATCGCTCAGACTTTCGACGTACCAGACAACGTGCGCCTCAGTTTCTTGCTTACTGCGGCTGGTCGCGGAACGAAGCGTCTCGGCGTTTCGGGCTGGGCGGGTGGAAAACAGACGCCCTTTTTGAACACCCTGCGGTCTTTCTTCGCATCTTCTACGCATCCACCCACCGCCGCTGTTCCAGTAATTTCCAACTCAGCCATTCTTCTCCCGGGATAATCGTATTGCCCACCAAACATTGACCCGCATAGCGCTGGACGATCGCGTCGGCGACATGTGACAGGACACGGGATGTCACCTTGCTCGGATTGCCGACGACCTGGAGAACCAGGCCGAACCCCGGGCCGTCGAGCGGGCCGTAGAGCACCACGTGGATCCCCTTTGCTCTTGCCGAACCACGGCCTGACGTCGGCACAAGATTACCTTCCCATTGAATCGCAGCATGCCGGCCTCTGGCGGCTTTGGCATCACGCCATGCACAGGGTAAGCCCGCCCGGTCCAACTCTCCGAGTAACCAATCCAAGGTCGGCCATTCCGCTGCCTCGCTATGAAACGACCATTGCGCCACCGACTCGCGCGATGGCACGTCGTTCAACGGCATCGCTACTTCTTCAAGTTCTGCCTGGTCACATACGACGTAGAGTTCTCCTTGGGGATCGAACCAGAACCGGAATTTTCCCCCCGCCGTCTCCGCCTGAATGATGCTGAGCGTCGAGCAATCGGCGCCTTCCTGCTCGAAGATTGAAAAATCGGTTACTCCCTCCATCGTGAGCTTGGCTACCCGCGCTACCTGGCGGATCCGATAGCGGATCACGACCGAGACCATTGTGTCAGCCAACACCTCACGACCAGATCCTTCGTCGTACAGCCGCCGCTTGGACATCTGCACATCGGTCACGTAGCCGCCGCGAAATCCTCCGGTATGGCCGAGTAACCAGCGAAGATCCTCTTTGGATTTGATCGGGTGTTTCATCGAGGTAATTGTAGCGCAGGGGGAACCGGAGAGATAGAGTCTACGCACAATTCGATCAGAGAGAGATGTCCGCACTTTCTGTTCGTACAGGTTTCAGGTACCTTCTTCACGGTCATTCGGTAGGACTGCGTGACGGAGTAAAGCCGTGAGTCTACCGGTATCGCGATGGAGCCTGGTTGTTCTGCTTGTGACTGCGAGCGTTTCATCCGGTTTTGCTTTGGACTGGGTCCCGACCGATGAGGAACTTGCTAAGTATCAGCAAGCCTGGAACCCACCGACCCACGGCACAACCCTCACCGGCAGCGCTGATGTTTCCCGCCAAGGACACTGGTTCGTTCGTGCTTACGTGCAAGGCATGATCGGGAGCGGAGAGTCCGAACAAAATGCGCCTGCAAAGAACACAGCCGCTCCCTTCAGCCCTGATGCGGTCACGCCGGTGGCCATTCTCTATTACGGACTCACCAGTCATGTCATGCTGGGTTTAGGCGTTTCGGGTATCTATTGGCATTCCAACAACCCGGATCCGGAGGGGGGAACATCCGGAGCAGGAATCGGCACGACCAGCCTCATCATGAAGTACCGGCCGATCATCCAGGATCCCGACTCCTGGCGTCCGTCCATTGCTTTCTACAGCAAGGTTTCACTCCCGACGAACGAGTGGTTCGGCACACCGCCGATCCCCGGAGGATTTACGCCTCTGTCGCGCGTTCCTTCCAGCAGATTCGGTGCGATCGCTTTGACGGAGGGGATCCTGTTTCGTAAAAATCTCGAGCCGTTCAGAATCAGTGGCAACGTCTATTACTCTTACAACCTCCCGGGTTCCGGATCGGAGCCGGGAACGGTGTATGGCGGAGACTTGCTCCTCACCCATTTGGCGCTCGAACATGTCTTGGATGAGCAAACTGGATTCGGATACCTCCTGGAACTGACGACGATGAATCAGTTCGCCACCAGACTGGACGGTCACCCAGTCAACACCACACCGTCCAGGTTCTACCTCGTCGGTCTTCAGCCGGGCCTCGAATACACCTTTTCCCGTTATGAATCGGGAGCCAAATTGGTGGGCGCGATTGGAGTCATGTTTACCGTCGCGGGGGACAATGATATCCGTGCCATTTACCCGAACATCAGTTTCAAATATTTCTTCGAACAGCCCTAGCAGGCGGCCGTCGATTCCTCGCTACAATTAGTAGAGTCCTGAAACCGTCTGTCGTTCAACCTGTTCGAGCGGCGTTCTCAATCCAGAACATAGCTGGCGACCCCTCGGGTTAACGCGCGTGGTCGCCGAGCTGCTGTTTGTAAACCGCGAAATCACCGGCTGAGAAGCAACAGAAAATCACTTCGCGTATCGCTGTGAATTCCGACAACGATTTCCGAACTGCATCGACAGCCACCCGCGCGGCCAGGTCCATGGGATAGCCATAGATGCCGGTGCTGATGCTCGGAAAAGCCACGCGAGCAATTCCATTCGCAGCGGCGATCTCCAAGGAGCGACGATAACAGGAGGCGAGCAGTTCCGGTTCGCCCTGCCGGCCGCCGTGCCACACCGGTCCAACGGTGTGAAGGATGTACCGAGCCGGCAGGCGATAGCCTTTCGTGAGTTTGGCATCGCTGGTTTGGCATCCCCCCAACAACCGGCACTCCTGTTCCAACTCCGGTCCGGCGGCGCGATGAATCGCCCCGCAAACTCCACCACCAGGAAGCAGCGAGGTATTCGCGGCATTGACAATAGCGTCAATGGTCAGCGTGGTGATGTCAGCGCGAATGGCTCGAAGGGTAGCGGACATAGTGAAATGGCGGGAAGGATGGTTCCAGGCATCCTTCTCTCTGATCGTCCTTTACGTGATGGGCTGCCACTGAAATCGGAAGTAAACAAACCGCAGCTCAGACTCCCAAGGCGTCACGTGCGTCTCTCGACGAACCTCCTGCAGCCGAAACTCCGGACCAAGCTCTGAAAGGATGGAGGATTCATCGTAGCGCTGGACATCGAGGCCGCTGCATTTCGGTGGACCCTCCAACGCGAACGTGGCGATGATGACTGTGCCGCCAGGCTGTAACGTCCGGCGTAAGGTTGTCACGTATGCTCGACGGTCATCTTGCGCTATCAGAAAGTGAAAGACCGCCCGATCGTGCCAGAGGCCGAAACGATGCGGAGGTTTGAATGTGGTCACATCCGCCTCAAACCACTCGACCTTAGAGGCTCGTGCGCCGAGACGGGCGCGGCTATGACTCAAGGCGACGGCGGACACATCGAGCACGGCAATTCCCGTGAAGCCGGCGTCCAATAAACACTCAACGAGTACGGAGGCTCCACCACCGACATCAATGATCCCAGCATCTTTGCTCAAGCCAGCCGCGGTAATGAGCGCCAGCGAGACGTCCGGGCGGCGCTGATACCAGCTCACATCCAGCGGCCCTTTCGTCTCGTACACCTGGTTCCAGTGTTGCTGACGATTCATGCATTCACTGCCTGTTAGCTTTGGTCTGAAGGTTGGATATATGCTCGCGCTTTCATCATTACCCCCTCCCTACAACAGAACAGCTGTAATTGTCCTATAGACTGCCCTCCTGTACGCTTCATGGCTTGAAGTCCCAATGCAAGTTACGCTATGCCCTAGAAACAGTGAGAGCGTAGTTCCATTCCCTTGAGGTGTCAATGCGCGCGATTTGCCTTCAACATGTTCCCTTTGAAGGGCTCGGAGTCTTTGCGACAGCCCTGAGCAATCGAGGCGTAAGTCTCGAGTGTTATTTTGTTCCCAGGGACGGCTTGCCAAAGGATGCAGGCGATTTGCTGATCGTCATGGGCGGGCCGATGTCAGTGAACGATCCGGATGGGTGGATCGTCGAAGAGACATCGTTCATTCGATCCGCGCTGCTCGCCGGCAAGCCGGTGATTGGTGTGTGCCTCGGCAGCCAGTTCATGGCAAAGGCGCTTGGAGCGACAGTACGGCCCGGGAAATCCTTGGAAATCGGCATGACGCCGATCCAGTTGACGCCCGACGCAATGCACGATCCGGTCTTCAAGACGCTGCCGGATTCGTTCGATGTCTTCGAGTGGCACGGAGAGGTCTTCGACCTGCCCAAAGACTGTGTACCACTGGCCGGTTCAGCAGTCGCCCCGCTCCAAGCCTTTCGGTATGGAGCCCGCGCCTACGGGTTGTTGTTCCACCTAGAAATGGAAGCATCTGGTATCGACTCGTTGTGCCGAGAATGTGCACCGGACCTTATAAAAGCGCGACTGACCGCTCAAGAAGTGAAGACCGCTGCGATTCCGTACCTCCCCGCTCTGCACCAGTTCGCCGATCGACTGATTGACTATCTGCTCCCTCCACAACGTTGATTGCTGGTTGGTTTCTGAAGTACCCTGAACAGCTCAAACCAAGCGATCAGCTGTCAACCTTCAGCTAGAAGATATGGGCTGAAAGCTGATCGCTAACGGCTGAGTGCGAATCATGAAAGGAGCCAGACCAAACATGGGCGGTTTTCCAATCGAAGTTGCAACCAGAATTAAGACACTTCCCCTCTACCTTTTTGCCGCGATCGACAAGATGAAGCAGGAAGCGATCGCGCGGGGGGTGGATATCATCAACCTCGGCATCGGTGACCCGGATCTGCCGACGCCGGCCCCGATCATTGAGAGCCTCGCACAAGCGGCTAAGAATCCCAAGCACCACCAATATCCGTCCTACGAAGGCATGCTGACGTTCCGTAAAGCCGTGGCCGATTGGTACAAGCGACGCTTCGACGTAACGCTCGATCCGGCCAACGAAGTGCTAACCTTGATCGGCTCGAAGGAAGGCATCGGCCACATCCACCTCGCGTTCGTCGACCCGGGCGACGTGGTATTGGTTCCAAGCCCCGGCTATCCCGTGTACCCGGTGGGGACCAGTTTCTCCGGCGGGGTATCCCACATTATGCCACTCACGAAATCGAACGGCTTCCTACCGGATTTGAAGGCGATCCCCAAAGACGTCGCGAAGAAAGCCAAATTGATGTGGCTGAATTCGCCGAATAATCCGACCTCTGTCATTATGACCAAGGACTACTTCAAGCGTGTTGTCGAGTTTGCCCATGAGAATCAAGTCATCGTCTGTCACGACGCAGCCTACTCGGAAATTTTCTACGACGGCAGGCGGCCGGCGAGCTTTCTGGAGGTTGAGGGAGCCAAGGACGTCGGGGTGGAATTTCATTCGTTGTCCAAAACTTACAACATGACCGGTTGGCGTATCGGCTTTGCGGTGGGCAACAAAGATGTCTTGGCCGGACTCGGCAAGGTGAAGAGCAATTTGGACTCCGGTTGCTTCGAGGCGATCCAGGCAGCTGGGATCACAGCCTTGGGCCTGGACGATTCCGTCACAGACGGCTTGAGAAAAGTTTATCAGGAGCGGCGCGATACATTGGTGCCCGGCTTGAAGAAACTGGGGTTGGAGGTTGATCCGCCTCCGGCCGCCTTTTATGTCTGGGTAACCGTTCCGAAAGGGTACACGTCTGCTTCTTTCACGGCTCATTTATTGGAAAAGGCCGGCATCGTGACGACACCGGGCAATGGTTTCGGTGCACCGGGCGAAGGGTACATCAGGATGACCGTGTGTACGACGAAGGAACGTCTGGCGGAGGCGGTAGAGCGGATCAAGAAGGCGGGATTCTGAGAAACAGTGAGACGTGATGCGTTATGCGCATGATCTCGAACAGCCCACCTTCTGACGCATGACGCATAACGAGCGATGAGAGAGACTGTCTTCATCGGGTTCGGGTCGAACGTCGGCGACCGAGTCGATTTCTGCGACCGGGCTGTGACCTTGTTGAGTCTGCTGCCCCATTCTCAAGTCGCGGGCGTCTCGCTGCTCTATGAAACGGAGCCGGTCTACGACCATGCTCAACCCGGAGACGGCTGGTTTCTCAACGGGGCCATCCAGTTGGACACCGAGGTCACCCCACGCAGCCTTCTGACGGTGCTTCGCGAAATCGAGCGCTCGCTCGGGCGGGATGACGAAAACCGATTAGGCCCGAGAACCATCGACCTGGACATCCTCTTCTACGGACAGCGGATTATCAACGAGCCTGACCTTGTCGTGCCGCATCCGCGACTCCATCAACGCCGATTCGTCCTCATGCCCTTGAGCGAACTCGATCCCCTGTGGATGCATCCGACGCGCCAGCGTACAGTCAGTCAGATGCTCGCCGAGGCGCAGGATCGGTCAGAGGTCCGCCTGCTGTTTCCCCAGCCTTCCATGCGGTATGGGTCACGCCCCGCGTGTAGTCCCCCTCAAGGCTCATGAAAATCATCCGCTCCCTTCAGGCCATGACCGCATGGAGCGAGGCGCTCCGCCGCGAAGGCGTGACCATCGGGTTTGTCCCGACGATGGGGGCGTTGCACGACGGCCATCGCGCCTTGATCCGTGCCGCTCGATTGCAATGCGACGCGTTGGTCGTGAGCATCTTCGTGAATCCGACCCAGTTCGGTCCCCAAGAAGATCTCGCCACCTATCCGCGCCCCATCGCGAAAGATCGCGCGCTCTGCAGGGCAGAAGGAGTCGACGTCTGTTTCGAGCCGACAGCAGCAAGCATGTATCCCGAGGGATTTCAAACCGTCGTGACGGTTCCGGCCATCGCCCGACGGTGGGAAGGAGAGTCTCGGCCCCGTCATTTCGTGGGTGTGGCGGCGGTCGTCACGAAATTGTTCGGGATCGTTCGCCCCCATCGTGCCGTCTTCGGTCAAAAAGACTATCAACAAGCGGCGGTCATTCGGCGGCTGATCGAGGACTTGAACCTTGACATCACGCTCGACGTTCGCGCGACCGTCAGGGAACATGACGGCTTGGCCATGAGTTCTCGCAACGTGTACCTTTCGACGGAACAACGGCGGATCGCCCCGGTCTTTTACCGAGCCTTGCAAGCCGGTCGGCGGGCGATCGAAGAGGGAGCGACGGACACGGCTTCGGTGCGAGAGGTTATGCAGAAGGTGATCGCCGAAGAACCCACCATTCAGATCGACTATCTGGCGGTCTGCGATCCGATCACACTAGAACCGACCCTGACTATCGGTCGACATGCCGTCCTGCTCGGAGCCATCCGCATCGGCTCCGTACGATTGATCGATACTGTAATGGTAAAGCGGTCCGCTCGATGATGGCTTACATGCCGCTGGTTGGAAGGCGGCTGAGGCTGACGAGCAGCCCGAGCACGATTTGACTGAGCCGTTGTTTATCTCGGGGCGCCATCTCGAGAAAGGAGATCCCAAGAGAGGACGGGCGAACGGAGGCCACCATCCCCGATTCGATGGTGATCGGCTCCGGCTCCGACGTCGGCTTCAACGTCAGTTCGAGAAACGTGCCTCGCGGCAGTTCAGCCGTTGTCCGCAGCGTGCACCCCCCCATCGAAATTTCCGTGATCCGATTTGTGCCCCGCAGATTACTATCCGTCAAGAATCCCGCTTCAATAGAAGTCGGGAGGCGTTTGTATTGGCGCTTATCGAACGCTTGTGTGTCTTCGCGGGCACCGGACCAAAATGCGCGGAACTGATTCGTACAGAGCTGGCACCGGAAGGGGAAGACATTGATACGACTGAGGAGACGCCCCACAGCCCCCTCTCGAGAGGTGGCGCGGACAAACGGTGTTCCACAATTCGGACAGTGCAGATCCTTCATCAAGATGAAGGGACCCCTTAGCCAGCAGCTTCGGGCTCGAGCGTGACCGATGATGCCCCGCTTTGCTCAGCCAGAATCGGTTCAAGGCATGCCGGCGAGTAGGTTGCCGGCTTCACCCATTTGCCATCTTCCCGCTTGTAGCCGCCCACCTTACTCATATTGGACCGATGGACCTCTCGAAAAACAGGATCCATATCGATGCCGTAGGACACGGCCGTGCCATAGACCACGTAGAGGAGATCGGCGAGTTCTTTGGAGATCGACTCAAGGTCGCCATCGATTAGCGCTTCTTTCAGCTCTTCGAACTCCTCCTGAATCAATCTGATTCGCAGTTCACGCGTCCGCTCATCCACAACGGTGGGGCTGCGATGCACCAGAATGTCAAAGGCGCGGTGAAATGCCTCGACCATGGATTGTGCATCCGACATCATGACTCCTTATCAGGGTTCGTACGGCAATGCTTTGCGTGGCACCAACTCCAACGGATCTAACGAGGTGATTTCCTTGTCGGATGACACGCCCAGGTCTTTGAACCGGCGCGCGGCCGGCAAGATCCTCGTTTCCAGCGACCCCACCGCTTTGTTGTACGACGAGACACTTTTCCCGAGTGCCTGCCCCACATCATTGAGGTGCTCTGCCAGCACGGCCATCCGTTCATAGAGATCCTTTCCTAATCGGCCAGCCTCGTCGGCATGGGCCGTCAATTGTTCCTGTCGCCAGCCGTAGGCCACCGCGCGTAAAAGCGCCATCAGGGTTGTCGGCGTGGCCAGGACCACCCCACGGGAAAATCCTTCTTCGATGAGTTGAGGATCCTGTTCAAGGGCCGCCCCGAGAAACTGTTCGCCCGGTAGGAAGAGCACGACGAACTCCGGTGCCTGATCAAACTGGTTCCAATAAGCTTTGAGGCTCAACTCATCCATGCGGGATCGTACCTGCGCTGCATGTCGACGCAATCCCTCCAGACGCCGTTCCTCGGTGGTCGCCTCATGGGCATCGAGATACCCGGCCAAGACCGTTTTGGCATCCACAATGACCTGTCGGCCTCCGGGAAGCTGAACGATCATGTCCGGCCGGAGACGCCCATCGTCGACCGTGACGGACTCTTGCTCGACAAAATCGCAGTGCGCCACCATGCCGGCCAGTTCGGCCACTCGCTTGAGCGTGATCTCACCCCAGCGGCCTCGCACGGCGGGCGCCCGCAGCGCGTTGACCAGATTCCCGGTTTCCTGCTGTAGTCGCTGCTGCGACTCGGCAAGCAACTTGAGGTGCTGATCAAGGCTCCCGTAGGCGCCTTGTCGGGCTTGCTCCATCTGGCGCAGATGCTCGTCATATCGCTTGAGCGAATCCTGCAACGGCTGCACGATGCTGTCGATCGCCTGTTGACGTTGAGCCAGATCGCCCTTGGCTTCGATCTGCAAACTCTCGAACGCCACCTTGGCAAGATTCAGAAATGCGTCGTTGTTCTGCTTGAGCGCTTCACCGGACAAGGCCTGGAAGGTTTCAGCTAATTCCTGCCGCGATTGAGCTAGCAGCGATTTCTGTTCTTCGACATACCGACTGGTCTCAGCGACCAGCGTCTCGGCCACCGCTCGTGCCCGCAACGAATCGGAGAGTTGCTGCCTGACTTGACCAAGCTCCGTTCGATCAGTCTCGACCTGTCGCCGCAACTCATCAGCCAACGTTTCGGCACGTTGGGCGCGCTCGGTCAGATTCAGAAGTTGTCCCTGGAGGCGTCCACGTAGGCGGGCAGTAACAGAAAAACCAGCGATCAGCGCACCGAGTGCTCCTCCGGCAAGCAACCCAATCGTCAAGACAGTACTATCAACCATAGTTCTCGATCCGCGCCATCAGAAGAACTAGACAGAACCCGACCGGCTTGTTCCGAGTGCAACTACAATCAGGAAAGGATTTTTTTCGGAGAGTACGCAAACCAACTCAAAACGTCAAGGGTGAGAAGCGTTTAGGGCCGATCGGCCCTATAAGGAATTTGTTCGGAATCTTAACGGTCTGCTGCCTCGGTCACGACGTGACGGCGGCCTCTCGTCGTACGACGATGGCTCCCTGCATCGCATCAACCATAAGAAACTCACCCTCATGTATCCGAACAGTGGCGCCTGACACATTGACAACGGCCGGTAAGCCGTATTCGCGCGCGATGATGGCACCGTGTGACAAGGTTCCTCCCATCTCGGCAACGAGACCCGCGGCGATGACAAAGAGCGGAGCCATGCCGGGATCGATCACTGACGTGACGATGATATCGCCTCTCTTAACTTTTCCCCAGTCGGCCATGGACCGAACAAGCCGAGCCGGCCCAGAAACAGAACCGGCACTGACGGGGATTCCCTTGAACACTTTTTCGGACAGATCGACACCGTGTCCGGCGAGCCCATCACGAACTTCTTTCCAGACTCGAATCGTATCGGGCACGGTAACCAGTCGTTGGCGCTCGCGCTCCATGCGACGGGCTTGCACAATTTCACGCCAATCACGCTGCCGGCCAGCTGTCACATCGACCCGTTCCTCGAGCGTCAGGAAGAATAGGTCCTCCCGTGAAACGAGCAGGCCTCGCTCTACGAGTAATTCGCCCAGGCGAAGCAAAAGGTTCCTGGCCGCGGTCGAGTAAAACATCAGATGATGCCGATTCGCTTCTCGCAGGGCAAAGAATCGGCAGAGGCGTCGATACCACCAGAGAAAAATCCACCATCGATAGAAGAACCACGCACATCGCCGCCGGATTTCAGCCAGCGCGTGCGCTCTGGTAGCAGCCTGACGGGCAAGAATGTCGGCGGGGGTTGTATGGGCTGGAGACAGGAGTTGGGCACGTACGATCGATAGCAACAGTTCCGGCTGATCTGCAAACCGAGGAGACATGACATCTGATTCCCCGACACCACGATGACCATACTCCTCCAGATACCGATCGAATGCCCGAAGGAACTCGGTGTTTTTTAAAATCTGTCGAAAGTCCGCCCGAATCGGCGCGTCTGTTGTCAGCAGATAGAAGGCTGCCGGTTCGGACCGGGCGGTCTCGGCCAATTCCGCCAACAGCACGATTTGCTGAGCGCTGACCACCGATCCTTGTCCTTGAAGCGCGGCATTCAGCAGGGCTCGCCAATCTGCACCCGCCCAGGGAGGTAAGAAGGTTCCCAGCGCCTGAAGGCACAGAGACACTCCTCCGGCAATCCCAAACGTGAGCTCGTGTGTATCGAGCCACCGCTCAAGGTCATCCAGACGAGAGGAGACGTCCCTATCGGTGAGCCGACGAAGATGGGCTGGCTGGTAGAGGGCCGCGAAGTCTTTCATTTCTTTAAACCAGGTGGGGCCGTATTTCGCGGCCTTTCCCATTTCCCGCAAACTCAGCCATCCGGCTCGCAAGAAGGAACTCCATCCGAGTGGCTGCACCTCCGGCATCATTGTCGGAGATTCTCCTCCCATCTGTTCCGTGACAAGCGACGGATTGCCGCGTAGCTGCAAGATCAGTGAATGCATCAACGTCATGTTGATGTAGGGACGGCCGTGAAGAACTCGGACCGATGTCATCCCAGCGGGGATCGTGCAACCGAGCCGTCGATAGGGAGCGATGATGTAGGCTTCCATGAACCGTTCAAGAAACGAGAGGCCCATCGGGCTCGGCAGCTCCGGCAGCGTTTCTTTGAAGTTCGCGCGTGACCACTCGCCGTCGTCATTCGTGAGCGGGAAGGAAGCAGGCCGACGGGTGATGGGGCGTGCCTGCAGCAGCCACATCCCTCGTTCGTCGATGAGCCATTCGATATCGACAGGATTGCGCAGTGCCCGTTCGACCTCTTTGGTCACTCGGGCCAGCTCAGTCAACTGCTCATCCGTCAGGCTTGTGCGCCCGGCATCGCCGAGTGAGACGGCTTCTTCTCGGACACCCTCCTCACTCAGACGCAGGACCCGTTCTTTCTTGGCGATGATCCGTTCCGCGACCGACATGGTCCTCACATCAGGGCCGACTCGCACCACATACTGATCCGGCGTGACCGTTCCCTCTACCAATGACGCGGCGATTCCCGGAACAGCATTCACCAGCACTGTATCGGCTCGACCAGTCAGCGGATGAACGGAGTAGGCCACTCCGGCGACTTGACCATCGAGCATAGGTTGAATGACGACTGCCATCGCGGGTGCTGTCTTCGTCAATCCCGATTGCTGATGGTACTGCACCACTCGGTCATCCCAGATGGAGGTCCAGAGATCTTTGATCGCCCGTTCCATTTCGGACAGCGGCACACCGAGATGTGTTCGGTACAGGCCTGCAAAGCTGGCATGGACGGCATCTTCGTTCGTCGCGGATGATCGCACCGCCCAGAGAGCATGGGCCGGTCGGTCGAGTTGGCTGAGAGCCCGTTGTACCTGCTCAATCAAATCGTGACATTCCACGTTTCGAATCAGGGTCTGACATTCAGTCAGGACGCGTACCCTGTCAGCTGTCGATGCCCGAAGAAGCCGGGTCCACCGCTCCGGCAGAGAGAAACCCCGAGCCTCAAGATAGGCTTGATAGGCTTCTGTCGTCACACAGAGACCCGAGGGAACACGAAACCCATGCGCGATCAGGCGTGCCAAACCGGCCGCCTTCCCACCGACGACACCTGGATCAGTGCACGCATTTAAAGGAAGGAGGAGAGGACGATCCATCGAAGCGATACTACCTACAGGACCAGGAGCAGGTAAAGGTCGTTGACGTTGGTTCCAGTGGGGCCGGTCACGATGTGGCATCGGAGCCGCTTCAAGGCAGGATAGGTGTTGTTATGCCGTAGCGCGCGATCGAGATTGATTCCCAGACGATTCGCCCTCGCTGTCGTCTCACCATCGACAACCGCACCGGCAACATCCGTCGGACCATCGGTCCCATCGGTACCGATCGCGGCAACCCAGACCCGCTGGAGCCCGGCGATCTCCCTTGCCGCGGCAACAGCAAACTCTTGTGCACGGCCGCCGATTCCTTTCTCCTTCACGGTCACCGTTGTCTCTCCTCCGGCCAGGATACAACAGGGCGGGGCCAACGGGTGGTGCCTGTTCACGATGCCTCGTGCGATTGCACCAAATCGCTTTCCTGCCATACGAGCTTCTCCCGTGAGCGCCGTGGAGTTTATGAGGGTCTTCAGGCCGGCTCCTTCCGCAGCTCTCCTGACAGCCGTCAATGCGATGGTATTACTGCCGATCACGGAGTGATGGACGCGCCTGAAAATCGACGAGCCGGGTTTCGGGGTTTCAGCCAGATGCCCTCGCTGTCCCTCGAGCAAGTGTCGACGGACTCGCGGTGGAACCCGTCGCCAGATGCGATAGCGCCTGAGGATCGCCATCGCGTCGCGGTACGTCGTGGGATCAGGAACTGTAGGCCCTGACGCGATCGCGCTCAGGTCGTCTCCGAGCACGTCGGAAAGTATCAGGGTCACCACCGTCGCAGGCGTTGATTCAGCCAGACGGCCACCTTTAATCGTGGAGAGATGCTTGCGCACCATATTGATCTCCTGAATCGTGGCGCCGCACCGTAGCAGTCGATCGGTGGTGGCCCGCTTATCATCCAATGTGATCCCCTTCACCGGGGCCGGTAGCAGGCTGGAAGCCCCTCCGGAAAGCAGCACGATCAGGAGATCGCGACTGGTTAACGCCGAGACTTTGGATTGGAGTTGAGCGGCAGCCCGCTGACCGGCTTTATCGGGGATGGGGTGGCCAGCCTCTTCCACGACGATCTTAGCCGTTGGCACGGCATGACCGTACTTCACGACGACGAGGCCGCTATCAAGGCGGGTGCCGAGACATCGCTCAAGGGCCCGAGCCATGGGAGCCGTGGCTTTTCCAGCCCCGACCGCAACGATCCGACCGTACCGGCGCAACTCATATCGACGCCGGCCAATGATCAGCTCATCGCCACGCCTGATCACGGCGCGGCGTACAGCACTGGCAGCCTGCACGGTCTCCAGGCCTGCCCTGATCAGCTTCTTAAGCAATGACCTGGCACGAGACGAAGGAAGACGGATCTCCATCAGAGAGGAAATCAGGGGGCCTGTACCTTGTCTTGCTTGAAGCAGCGGGAGGGACAGCTCTGCCGCGGGACTTTGATCTGGTAGGTGCCGCGAGGGAGGAAATCTCTCTTCAACTCGGGATTCAACATTTTCAATTCCAAAAAATATGTCCCGAATTCTTCCGCAATCGACGTGAGCGTACGCTGCGGCTCTTTGACGTTCAGGGTGACGGTCTCGGTCTCCAGCGGCATATAGAGATCCTTTTTACTGAGACCCAAGTACTTCTCAGGCTGTGAATAGATCTCCTTGGCCGCAATGATCCTCGGCACGTACCGCATCGTCTCCCGCGGACCGTGCATCTTCCAATACTCGGTGATCTTCTGCTCCTTGAGCAACTTGCGAATGCGCTCTTCCCCCGCGTTGTACGAAGCCATCGCCAAGAACCAATCGTTCTCCTTAAAGTCTTTGAGGAAGCGCAAGTATTTCACCGCCGCCTCCGTCGACATTTCCAGGTTGCGGCGCTCGTCGCGATAGCTATCGGATTTCAGTTTATAGCGTCTCCCGGTGGACCCGATGAACTGCCAGGGACCCGATGCCCTGGCCCGCGAGTAGGCAGCTGCCACACACTTACTTTCGACGAGCAACATGTATTTGAGATCGTCCGGAAGTCCGGCTTCTGCAAGTTGCTTTTCGACGGGAGGGAAGCATCGCCCGGTGCGTTTGGCCAGAATGATGCTCTCGCCTTGATCTTCCAAGAACTGGTAGAACTCGTATTCGATCCGTTCGCGCACCTGCCAGTTATCCAGCGGCACCGGAACGCCGGCAAACGTGATCTTGTCCGGCAGCTTGAACGAGCTGAGAAAGAACCGTTCCCCTTCCCGCTTGATTTCGGGGAGAATGACCAACCGATCTTCCGAATCGTTTGGCCCTTCGAGGGGCTCAGGGAGCGTCGGTTCTCGATCCGGTTCTCCGTTCGTAGCAAGCTGGGAGGACCCGTTCTTTGATTCTGATTCCGGTTGAGCAACGGTTGGGCCGGGCAGGACACAGACTCCCGCGATGGTGCCGAGCATGACCATGCGCCACATCCACGCCGTCATACTAGTCCACCTCCCCGTATCTCTGGTCGTTCATACCTAAACATTCATGCTAACAGCACATCCACAACGCGGCAAGCATGATCGACTTTCACATTCATGCTAGACTGCGCCCCCATGCACAACCTGACCGTACTGAACGATCGCATCTCACACTGTCGAGCCTGTCCCAGGCTCGACAGGTATCGAGCGGCGGTCGCCGAGACAAAACGGAGACAATTTCGCGACTGGACCTATTGGGGGCGTCCCGTTCCCGGATTTGGAGACCCTCGTGCCCGTTTGTACGTCCTGGGGCTTGCCCCAGCTGCCCACGGCGGCAACAGAACCGGCCGCGTGTTTACGGGGGACCGCAGTGGGGATTGGCTCTATGAAGCGCTGCATCGCTATGGCTTCGCGAATCAGGCTGAATCTCAACATCGCGACGACGGCTTGATGCTAACAGATTGTTATATCGGAGCCACGGTTCGTTGTGCGCCGCCGGACAACAAACCCGCTCCAGAGGAATTCGAGGCCTGCCGTCCCTTTGTCCGCCAGGAAATGCGGCTCTTGTCGAGGATGCAAACGGTGGTTGTGCTTGGAAAGATCGCTTTTGATCACTACTTCAAGGCTTGCCGTGATGAAGGGTTCGAGGTTCCTTCTCCTCTCCCCACATTTTCACACGGGGCCTCGTATCCGCTTGCCTGGAATATCACGTTGATCTGTTCGTATCATCCCAGTCAGCAAAACACCTTTACCGGCAAACTGACTCGCCCGATGTTTCACCAGGTCTTCGCCGCGGTGCGACGGCACCTTGACAGAAAGCATGCCGCCGCGCGTCGCTAGAATTATTTGCGACTCTGGGATTCCCAATCAGCCAAGAATTTCTTCAGCCCGAGATCCGTCAGCGGATGTTTGACCATCTGTTGGAAAATCGTAAAGGGCATCGTGCAGATGTCGCCGCCGGCCAGGGCTGCTTCGACGACGTGCTGCGGATGGCGAACACTGGCGACCAGCACATAGGTCTTAAAGTCGTAGTTCTTGTAAATCGTGACAATTTGACGGATCAGTTCCATTCCGTTCGAACTGATGTCGTCTAACCGGCCGATGAAGGGCGAGACGCACCAGGCGCCAGCCTTGGCAGCCAGAATCGCCTGAGTCGGAGAGAAGCAGAGCGTCACGTTCACTCTGATCCCTTCCGCAGCCAGCCGTTTTGTGGCCTTAAGCCCTTCGGGGATCAGCGGGCACTTGACCACGATATTCTTATGAATTTTGGCGAGTTCTTTCCCTTCCTTGACCATCGCATCAGCTTCAAGGCTGACCACTTCCGCACTCACCGGTCCATCGACGATGTTACAGATCTCGATGAGCACCTCGCGGAACACCCGACCCTCCTTCGCGACGAGTGATGGATTGGTCGTGACCCCGTCTAAGAGTCCGAGGCTCGCCGCTTCATGAATCTCTTTGACGCTGGCAGTATCGAGATAGAATTTCATGGCTGTGTCCTTTCTTGAAAAGACGGCATCCTGGTTTGGATCGTTGAGTGCTATTTTAGGAAGAATCCGGTGTTGATGCAATGTCTCTTTCGTCTATGGACTTCGTTTGACAGGTATCAGGACGGGGATTAAAATCGCATGGTCAACGAAAGACATGCTGCGGCGTTCTACATGATGCTTCGTGCGATGAACTTGACGAGGAGACAGCTGATGATGCGCCGATTTTCCTGGATCCTTCTCACCTGTGTGTTTCTGACCGCGTGCGGCGGAAGCAACCCTTATCTTGAGGCTTCACTCAAACCAGCCGAACTACAAGGTAAAGACAAGGCGTGGTTTGAAAAGAACTGGGGTGCGCCGGATGGAAAGTCTCCAAGGTGGTTCGGCGGAGAAACCTGGACCTACTATCGCATCGCCGGTGGCAAATCCGGTCCCCCGATGTTCAATTTTTCGCCCAATCAATGCCAGATCACACTGAAGTTCGATAAAGAAGAGAAACTGTCGGACTATAGCTATTCGGGCTGTTGACCCGCCAATTGTCTCTGAAACACCTTCGCGCAGGCTCGACTGCAGAAATAGTAGGTTTGCCCTCCAATATCTTCTGCCGTCGCCGATCCTCGCGGCACAAACACACGGCATACAGGATCCTGCACCATCTGATTTTTATCGAGAGGGACACGATCTCCGGCTCCCCTCGCCTTGAGTTCTCGAATCGCACTGCGAAGCAAGAAGTAGAGGACAACGAGTAGCGAAAGGATGAGGATAATTCTATACATAGTAGGAGGAGTGATCGAATGCCACAATCCTATGGGACATGTTTCATCCTGTCAAGGACACCGAGGCCAGGCCGAAGTCTCGCCATGCGCTTGTTTTCTCATTAGTATCAGGCCGATTGGCCTAGTCTGATCTGGTCGCAAAGACCCCCTTTACCCAGTACTTCAGATGGATATGCTTGCATAAGAAGCGATGATAGAGTGGGAGCATGAAGACGTGCGACAAATGCCGCGGAACAATGTTGCCGGAACGGGCAGTCGACTTGGATGCTGGACTCGCGATCATGGTGTTTGCGTGCTTGAACTGTGGTCGCCGAAAGGCTGCGGACCAGGAACCTCGCCCGCTCACCGCCCGACATTGATCGCGGGACGACTCCACCCACGCCGCTCACCTGCAATACGCGCTCGCTCCTGAAGCAGCCTCTCTGGGCATTGTGCAATCCGCTCGATAAGCTTTCCCCTTGGCACCATTGGCCTGAACAAGACGGGAGACGCGCCTCGGATATTCTGAGGTAAAGATCGGGTTAGTCTGGATTGAAGAAAACGGGAACCGCAGGCGGTTCGGACTACCGAAGGCCCAGCACGTCCATCATGTCGTAGAAGCCGGGTGGTTGTCGAACAACCCAACGGGCCGCTCGCAATGCGCCTCGTGCAAAGGTGTCTCGACTAGTGGCCCGATGCGTCACTTCGATCCGTTCACCCATGCCGCCGAAGAGGATGGTATGATCGCCGATAATATCTCCCGCACGAATCGTTTGAATGCCGATCTCGCCCTTCTTCCGCTCACCGATGAGGCCCTTCCGCGCATAGACCCCGACCTGATTTAAATCGCGATTCACGGCTCTCGCGAGCACTTCGGCGATCTTGAGGGCCGTCCCGCTGGGCGCATCTTTCTTCAACCGATGATGGGCTTCGATCACCTCGATGTCGTATTCATCTCCGAGCGTCTTGGCCATCTCGCCGATCACCTTGTACATCAAGTTCACTCCCACACTCATGTTGGGAGAACAGACGCAGGGAACCTGGCGAGCCAGTGTTCTGACTTCCTCCATCTCAGCAGCCGAAAACCCCGTTGTGCCGATGACCATCGCCCGGCGGTGCTCGGCGACTGCACGGAGATGGTGAAGGGTGGCCTCCGGAGCTGAAAAATCGATGACGACTTCCCCTCGGTCTAACAAAGCCGAAAGGTCATCGGTGATCGAGACCCCGACGCGACCACTTCCGGCTGTTTCGCCGGCATCCTCTCCCAACGCATGATGTCCCTTGCCTTCGATCGCCCCCGCAAGAGCCAAGGCAGTCGACTCTTTCACCAGGGCCACCAATCGGCACCCCATTCGGCCGGCGGCTCCTGCAACAATGACCTTGATCATAGAGAGATGTTCCGGACGCAACGAGCGTCTAGATGAGGCCCATGTCCTTGAGGACGCGGGCGAGTTTGTCGCGGGTATCTGTCGCCATCGCACAGAGCGGCAGCCGCAGTTCGGGATCGATCTTTCCCATCATGCCGAGCGCTTCTTTCACCGGAATCGGATTGGTCTCGTAAAAGAGAGCGGCAAACAGCGGGGACAGTTTAAAATGAATCCTCCGAGCTTCGTCAACTTTTCCCGCCATGAACGTCTTGACCAGATTGGCCATTTCCGCCGGTACGACATTGGCGGTCACGGTAATCACACCCTTGCCTCCGACCGCCATCATGGGAAGTGTCAAGGCATCGTCGCCCGCTAGGACCGTGAGGCGTTCCCCGCACATCTGCACGATGTCCGATGCTTGCTGGACCGATCCACTGCCTTCCTTGACGCCGACAACACTCTTGATCGCGGACAGCCTGGCGATGGTGGCCGGCAACATGTTGACGCCGGTACGTCCTGGAATGTTGTACAGCACCAACGGAATATCCACTGACTCCGCGACCGCCTTATAATGCCGGTAGAGCCCTTCCTGCGTCGGCTTGTTGTAGTACGGTGTGATGAGAAGGGCTCCGTCTGCCTTGGCTTGCTTCGCATGTCTGGTGAGCGCAATCGCCTCGTCCGTGCTGTTTGATCCCGTCCCGGCAATGACCGGCACACGCCGGTTCACAATTTCTACGGTCAACTCAACGACGCGGTGGTGTTCTTCGTGCGAAAGGGTCGCAGACTCGCCCGTCGTACCGCAGGGGACGATTCCGTTCGTCCCGTTGGCAATCTGCCATTCGATCAACGAGCCAAAGGTCTGCTCATCGATCTTCCCTTTCCGAAAGGGAGTGACAATGGCCACCAGTGAACCGGTAAACATGATGACTCCTTATGCGAGCGATTGACTCAGGTTCCGCTCGCGAGCTGCTATTCTAAAAAGGCGGGAATCTTTTCACCCTTGACCAAATCGTCATAACTCTCGCGCGCTCGGATCACGTGAATCTCTCCGTCCTTGACCAAGGCTTCGGGCACGCGAGGACGGGAATTGTAATTGGACGACATCACGAACCCGTATGCACCGGCACTCATGACGGCCAACACCTCGCCCGGGTGGACATCCGGCAACGACCGATCTTTCGCGAGAAAATCCCCCGACTCACAGACAGGACCCACGACATCGACCTGATATTTGCCGCGGTGCAACACCGCTTCAGACAATGGACGAATCTCGTGATAGGCGCCGTACAGACTCGGCCGAATCAGATCGTTCATGGCCGCATCGACGATCACGAACTTCTTCGCTTCCCCCTCCTTCATGTACAGCACCTTGGTGACAAGAATCCCGGCATTGCCGACGATGACCCGGCCCGGTTCCATAATCATCGTGACGTTGAGGCCGCGCACCAATGGTGAAATCGCGTCGGCAAGGTCCTGTGGCATGGGAGGGGTCTCGTCCGAATACGTAATCCCGAGGCCGCCGCCGATGTTCAGATACCGGATGTTGATCCCGCTGCCTCTCAGCACCTCGACGAGTTTCAAGACTTTCTTGAGGGCCTCAACGAAGGGAGTCACTTCCGTCAGCTGTGAGCCGATATGTTTGTGCACCCCCACCATGTCGATGTGACTGAGCGAGGATGCGAGCTTGAACTCATCCAGGGCCCGATCAGCGGCGATCCCGAACTTGCTCTTCTTCAGACCGGTGGAAATGTAGGGATGTGTTTTGGGATCGATGTCCGGATTGATCCGCAACGCCACGCGCGCTTTCTTTCCCACTGACGCTGCCACCTCGTTGATGGTCTGCAATTCGGCTGATGACTCGACGTTGAACATGAGGATATCGGCCTTGAGCGCATCGCGAATTTCTTCGGCGTTCTTGCCCACGCCGGCAAATACGATCTTGGACGGCGGTACACCAGCCTTCAGGGCACGAAACAGTTCGCCACCCGATACAATATCGACACCGCTGCCCTCCTTCGCCATGAGACGAAGGATGGCCAGGTTGGAATTCGCCTTCATCGCGAAGGCGATGATATGGGGGGTTGCTGCAAACGCGCGGTCGTAGACCTGAAAATGGCGTACGAGGGTCGCGTGGCTATAGATGTAGCAGGGAGTGCCCAACTCCTTGACGATCCGGCTGACCGGCACCTGCTCGCAATATAGCTCACCCTCCCGATACTCGAAACTATGCATCCTGTAAATCCTCACTCAAAAACTCGAGACCGCTGAGCGAAAAGCCCTGGAGCGACGCTTCGAAGGCATCCTTGAATTTACGATAGCGAAGCTTCACGTGCGGGATCGCCGCCTTGATGGCATCCGAATCCATCAACGCTTTCAAGGCGTCCGGCGTCGCGAGCTTGAGGTGTTCGAAATTCACGATGACATCCATCTTCGCCTGCTCGGCAGCATGCTTGATCCGTGCAAGCAGCTCTTGGGCGTTCAACCGATCTAACGTTCCTTCAAGGTCCACGAAGAGAGCGGCAAATTTGTCGTGCCGTTTCGTCTTGATGTTGAGCGCAAGGCTCTGCGGCACGATAGCCTTGGGATCGAACCGCTGCTTCAGCGCATGCAGCGCGCTGGGAATCAGGTGATCGGCATCCAGCACCGGCAGTTTGGCCTGCAGATTTTTCAGCACCGACGCCAAGGGCGACAGTGAGCCCTTGGGGCAGGATCGCTTGACCAGCTTACGAAATTCCCGATTCATTTCCCACCGCGCCACAAGCCGCTGGTTCGTGCCGGAAAGCCGCTTCCAAATCGAGGGAAGCGAATAGAATTGATGGTTGGCCCAATAGAACCCTTCCTGAAGTTGCTCTGGGGTCATGCGGCTGGGCTGGAAGACGACGTGCTTGCCGTCGTACTTTGCCCAATCACGATCGAAGATCCGACCCGCATTATTATATCGGTCGAAGAGCGCGGTCCCCGGCAACGGTGTCAACACGTTAAAGTAGGCCAGCTCCACTTGGTTTTTGGTCAGAAAGTCAACCGCCCGCTCAAAAACGGATTCGTCATCGTTATCGAACCCGAAGACGATTCCAGGATTGACCATGATGCCATAGTCATGGAACATCTTGATCTCTTGGGAAAACTTGTGGACGCGATTGAACGGCTTATTGGTCTCATCAAGGCAATCTTCATCGAGCGACTCCATCCCGACGAAGACCGACACGCAGCCACTCTCCGCAGCCAATTTGACCATCTCTTCGTCATCGGCCAGGAAGAGAGTCGACTGGCATCCCCATTTGAGTTTGAGGGGTTTCAGCGCCGTCCAGAGTTCACGGCAATAGGCGCGATTACTGTTGTGCAAATCGTCGACGAACGCCACGATGCTGCCATCCTCGATGCCGACGCGAATCCTGAGCGCGGTGACAAACGCCTTCCACAGGGGCTCGTCGCGCATACGCTCCACCAGCTCACTGCGAATCCAGCGTTGGACGTGCTGGAGTTCCGTCACGACCTCTTCCACCGGCCGTCGTCGCGTTGTCTTGCCGTTAAAGGGGGAGACGCTGCAGAACTCGCAATCAAAGTGACAGCCACGAGTCGTAAAACTACACTGCCTCGTCATATAGGCATCGGGGCTCAGCAACTCGACGCGCGGGCTCTTGTAATGGTCCAGCGCGGGAAAACTCGTCATCTTGTACATCCGCTGCATCTTCCCCGCCTCATAGTCGGCCACCAGCTGAGGCCAGAGGTCTTCCGCTTCACCACATACAATGGCGTCGGCATGCTGTAAGGCTTCATCGGGACAATAGGTCGGATGGACGCCCCCCATGACCACCGTCTTCCCCCTCTTGCGGAATTCCGCGGCAATCTCATAGGCGCGTGGAGCGTAGCACGTCATGATAGACAGGCCGACCATGTCGCAGGGGTCATCAAAGTCGATGTCCTCGACCGCTTCATCGACGAGATCGACGTCCCAGTTCTCCGGCGTGTAGGCGGCGATGGTGGGCAAACTGAGTTTAGGAAACCAGACCGCCCGTCGCTCCGAAGCAGTCAGATGATATGGATTATTCCGTGGATAGGGATCAACGAGTAGCAGACGCGTACCCTTCTGAAGCACCGTTCGTTGCCCCTGTTTGGTTGGTTGGATAAGCTCCATCAGTTTCCCCTCCTCAGAACGAACGAATAAGAGTCCCGCCTCCACACCATGTCACGACCATCAACGAGTCCCCACCGGCTTCAAGGGCGGCAGCTCCACATCTGTTTCTTGCAACGCCGGCTCTGCGGCTTCCGGCCTTGTTTCTTCCGTGTCGACCGCTTCCTTGTGTGGCTCCTGAATCGCATGCTGTTGCTTCTGCCGAACGATCGTCGGGGTCACCCCTACGTCCTCGGGTGGGATCGGCGACCCTACGACACCACAAGCCGTCAAAACCGCTACGAAGGCGGACAACACGACTCCTGTCCGCGATTGCAATGACCAGCGATTCACGAAAGCATCCGCTCAAGCTCTTTAATGCGACGATCTACCTGAGTGCGTGCGGTCCCTCCAATTTGGGCCTTCCGATCGATTGCCGCCATAATTCCCAAGCGAGCCAGTACCCCTTTTTCAAATCGGTCGGAGAAGGCTCGAAGTTCCTCTAACGAAAAATCTGAGAGGTCACGCCCTTGATCCAACGCGGCCCGGACCACCCGGCCCGTGACCGCATGGGCCTCGCGAAACGGCATGCCTCTGGTCACCAGGTAGTCGGCAACTTCCGTGGCCAACATTCCGCCCCCTGAAACGGCATGCCGGAGAGCCTCCCGATTGATCTTCACGCGACGCATCAATTCGGTCAAGATTTGCACGGAACTCTGCACCGTATCGAGCGCGTCGAAGAGGGCCGGCTTGTCCTCCTGGAGGTCCCGATTATAACTCAACGGCAGGGCTTTCAACATCGTGAGGAGATTCATCAGCTGTCCATACACCCGGCCAGCCTTGCCTCGTACTAACTCGGGCACATCGGGGTTCTTCTTCTGCGGCATCATACTACTGCCGGTGCAAAACGCATCCGGCAGATCGACGAAGTGAAATTCCTGCGACGACCACAGGATCAATTCTTCACTTAATCGCGACAGGTGCATCATGATGATCGCCAGGACCGACGCCACTTCGATCATGAAATCACGATCGGAGACCGCATCCAAGCTATTCTGTGTGATGGCTGGAAACCCGAGCAATAACGCGGTGTACCGTCGATCGATCGGATAGTTCGAGCCAGCCAAGGCCCCGGACCCCAACGGCATGACGTTCAGTCGCACGCGCGCGTCCCGTACTCGTTCCTTGTCGCGCTCCAGCATCTCCACATAGGCCAACAAGTGATGGGCCATCAGCACGGGCTGGGCCCGTTGGAGATGGGTGTAGCCCGGCATGGGCACAGTTCGATTTCCCTTGGCCTTGGCCAGTAGCGTACGTTGAAACTCGGTCAGCTGATCGACAAGCTGATCCAGTTGTTCCCGCAGATACAGCCGTATGTCCAACGCCACCTGGTCGTTGCGGCTTCGTCCCGTATGGAGTTTTCCTCCCAAAGGGCCTATCAGCTCGGTCAGTCGGCGTTCAATGGCCATATGAATATCTTCGTCGGATAACAGAAAGCGAAACCGTCCCCGGTCCAGCTCGGTCTTCACCGATTCAAGTCCGCGAACGATGGTGCGCGTCTCTCCTCTGGACAGAACGCGGGCCCTCTCCAAGGTCTTGCAGTGCGCGACACTGCCCTGGACATCTTGCGCGTAGAGCCGATAGTCAAACCCGACTGAGGCCGAAAACGCCTCCACCAGCCGATGGGTCTTGGCTCGAAACCTTCCGCCCCAGGCCTTACCGGCGATTGTGCGTCGATCCGTGCGTCCCTTCCGTGGCGTCATGACTGTTCAGGAGGACGCCTTTCGTCGCTGGGCCCGAATCGCCAATCGTAGGGCGTTCAAGCGAATAAAACCCTCGGCGTCTTTCTGCCGATAGACCTCGTCCTCCTCGAATGTCGCGATATCGAGACGATAGAGCGAGTTCCTGGATTTGCGCCCGACAACCGTGCAATTCCCCTTGTACAATTTCACGCGGACTGTTCCCGTCACGTCCTTTTGCGCCTCATCCATCGTCCTCTGGATCATCTCGCGTTCCGGGCTATACCAGTAGCCGTAATAGACCAGTTCCGCGTAGCGCGGGATCAGACTGTCACGCAGGTGCAACACTTCGCGATCCATCGTGAGGGATTCGAGGCCTCGATGAGCCGCATGCAGAATCGTCCCGCCAGGAGTTTCATAGACCCCGCGCGACTTCATACCGACGTACCGATTCTCGACGAGATCGACCCGACCGATCCCATGGGCTCCACCGAGCTTGTTGAGATGGGCCAGGAGCGTCGCCCCGCTCATCTTCTTGCCGTCGACTGCGAGCGGATCGCCAGCCTCGTACTCGATCTCGATTTCCTGGGCCTTATCCGGCGCTCGCTCGGGCGACACCGTCATTTGGAAGATTTCATCCGGAGGTGCTTCCCACGGGTCCTCCAAAATCCCGCCCTCATAGCTCACATGGAAGAGATTGAGATCCATGCTGTAGGGTTTTGCCTTGGTCGCCGTCACGGGAATGCCGTGTCGCTCGGCATATTCGATCAACTCACGCCGCGCCTTGAATTCCCATTCGCGCCAAGGGGCGATGATCCTGATCGTCGGCTCCAAGGACATGTACGTCAGCTCGAATCGCACTTGATCGTTTCCTTTGCCGGTGGCGCCATGCGACACAGCCTCGGCCCCTTCTTTCTTGGCGATTTCGATCTGCCGCCGCGCGATCAGAGGGCGGGCAATCGACGTCCCGAGCAGATAACTGCCTTCATACACCGCGTTCGCCCGTAACATCGGGAAGACGTGGTCCTTCACGAAGGTCTCGCGGAGGTCTTCCACATAGACGCTCTTCACGCCGAGTGTCTGGGCCTTCGATTTGACAGCCTTGAGATCCTCGCCTTGGCCCAAATCAGCGCAAAACGCCACAACCTCACACCCGTAGGTCTCTTGGAGCCACTTCAGGATCACGGACGTATCCAGGCCGCCGGAATAGGCCAGCACTACTTTCTTGATCGTGCGCTTCGTCACTTCTTCCTTCTTCCCTTTCCGAGCAGCGTCACTAAGATCGCTTTCTGCATGTGCAGCCGGTTTTCCGCCTGGTCGATGATGACGGATTGCGGCCCATCGAGCACCTCAGCGGTGATTTCTTCTCCCCGGTGAGCCGGCAAACAATGCATGACGATCGCATCCGGTTTGGCCCGGTGCAGCAGGCGGCTGTTCACTTGATAGGGGGCCAAGACTTTCAATCGACGGGCCTGCTCTCGCTCCCGTCCCATACTGATCCACACGTCGGCATAGATCACGTCGGCCTCTTTCGCTGCTACATGGGGATCCTGCCCGATTTCGATCACCGCGCCGGTTTTCGTCGCTTCGATCCGCGCCACATCGACGACATGCTGATCCGGTTGATACCCCACAGGACAACCGAGGGCGATCGTCATTCCCATCTTCGCGGCCGCTTCGATCAAGGAATTGGCGACGTTGTTCCCGTCTCCGATGTACGCGATCTTGACACCCCGTAATCGCCCTTTCTTTTCCTGAATCGTCATGAGGTCTGAAAGGGCTTGGCACGGATGGCTGAGATCCGTCAAGCCGTTGATAACCGGCATCGTCGCTTCTGCCGCCCACTCTTCTACGGTCGCATGGTCGTACGTGCGAATGACGATCCCATCGAGATACCGTGACAGCACCCGCGCCGTGTCCGCGATGCTTTCGCCCCGCGAGAGTTGAATGTCGGCCATATGCAACACCAGGGCATGGCCGCCCAATTGATTCATGCCCGCTTCGAACGACACTCTGGTCCGCGTCGAAGGTTTCTGGAACAGCAACCCCAGCGTTTTGCCGGGCAGCAAGGAGTGGAGAATTCCCCGTCGCTGCCGATCCTTGAGGGTCGCCGCCAGCTTGAGCAGGTGCTCGATCTCAGCCTTGCTCACAGCCGCGACGTCGAGCAGGTCTTTCTTCATCGTGTGGACGGTCTTCATCACCACACCCTACGCCTCGTGCACACGTGTCTCGGTTCCCGCATGCTTGCTGAAGACCTGTGAGAGCACCTCAAGAAGACGGTCGATCTCACGCTGCGTGATAATCAGCGGGGGGACAAAGCGCACCACGCGCTCGCTGGTGCTGTTAATCAAGAGGCCGCGGGTGACGCATTCGCTCACCACTGTCTTTGCATCGATGTCGAGTTCCATTCCCTGAAGCAGCCCGAGGCCGCGCACGTCCCGCACGATTCGGTGGCGATCTCTGCATTCAGCCAAGCCTTTCGCCAAATATTCTCCCATCCGGCGCGCGTGGTCGAGCACTCGGCCTTCCAGCAATACGCGAAACACGGCAAGCGCAGCGGCACAGGCAAGCGGATTTCCCCCGAACGTCGACGCGTGGGAGCCAGGTCCAAAGACCTTGGCCACAGCGTCGATCGCAAGGCAAGCCCCGATTGGCACACCGCCCCCTAACCCCTTGGCCAGGGTCATGATATCCGGCTGCACCCCAAACTGCTCGTAGGCAAAGAGCGTCCCGGTCCTGCCCATGCCGGTCTGCACTTCATCGAAAATCAACAGAATATCCTTCCGGGCACAGAGCTCCCGGAGACCGGCGAGATAGGTACGATCCGCCACATAGACTCCACCCTCGCCTTGAATCGGCTCGAGCATGATTGCCGCCGTCTCGTTGCTAACCGCCTGCTCCATCTCAGTCAAACTGTTGAACGTGACATAGCGGAACCCGGGCACGAGCGGATCATAGCCCTTCTGTACCTTCTCTTGACCAGTTGCCGTCAGCGTCGCCATCGTGCGGCCGTGGAAGGAGTTCTTCATCGTGATAATTTCGTACCGCCCATCCCCGTATTTGTCATGAGCATAGCGACGCGCGAGCTTGATCGCCGCTTCGTTGGCTTCCGCCCCGCTATTACAGAAAAACACTTTATCGGCAAACGAATGGTCGACCAGCACCCGCGCAAGCTTTACTTGGGGCTCGGTGTAGTACAGGTTGGAGGTGTGGATCAGTTGCTGGGCCTGCCGTTGGATTGCAAGGACGAGATCCGGGTGCCCATGGCCTAAAATATTCACCGCGATGCCACCCACGAAGTCGATGTATTCTCGTCCCTCAAGGTCGTAGACCTTGGTCCCACGCCCCCGCACAATAGACAGAGGCTGGCGCGCATAGGTCTGCATGAGGTAGCGGCTCGCATCATCTTTTAGTTCATCGGTCGGCATAGCAAACGTATCCCATTGGAAAGAAAGGGAACCTAGCACAGGACCAGCCTGAAAGCAACCGCCGAGGGTTCAGGAAGAGCAGGAAGAGATTGGTCAAGCGCCGGTTATCGGTTTGTCCGAACAACCAAAAGGATGTGATAAGCTCCCGCAGATGAAAACCTGTTCCCAGTGTCGCCAACCAAATGAAGCCGACGCCAATTATTGTTTCCACTGTGGAACGACGCTGACTACGACGAAAGCCGAAACAGAAACGGAGTCGCCGCCCGCTCCTCACGTTTCTACGTCTGACGAAGCCCTTTGGCATAGATTCATCGGCCCTCACGCTGATCGTTATCTGGTCCAATTCAAAAAATTCGGCCCCGCCAACAGTCCCCGGTTCGCCCTGACGTGGAATTGGCCGGCGTTTTTGTTCGTCTCGTTTCTATGGTTTCTCTACCGCAAGATGTATCTCTATGCCTTGGTGTATGCGATCGGACCGATGATCTCGGCCTACCTGACCGGCGACATGACAGTCGGCCTTGCCTGGAGCATGATCGCCGGCGCCACCGCCAATTATGTCTACTATTGGCATTGCCGGGAGCAGATTGCGGAAATCAAGAAACAGGGATGGACGAACCCGGAGGGGCAGGATCAGGCCCTCAAGGAAGCAGGCGGCGTGCAGCCGTACGTGATCTATGTCGGTATTGCCTTCTACGCCCTGTTCATTATGATGATGGTCAAGTTAATTCAAGAGGGCGACCTCGATGGCGAACGATCGCCCGGAAAACCAGCCAAGCCGACAGCTGCAAACAATGCGTGATAGTCAGCAGCCTGGAAGTTGTTTGACCAGCCCTTTCAAGAAGGTCGGTTCTGTTGCCATTCCATCCACGCCTGAAACCACTCGAAATCCTGCTCGTAGGCTGCACCGCCTGAATCGACAGTTTCTTGTTTCTGATCGAGCTGTTGGTAGGTTCGAGGCCAATTCTTCTGCCACCAGGACTTGAGTTCGTCGGGACCGTAGGCCTGGCCGTTCTGGGTGAGAATGCCCGCGGCGGTACAGATCGGCGCGAGGAGCGGCCAGTAACGGTCCTTGCCGAGGCCGAGACTCCGGAAATGTTCGCGAAGAAGAAAGACGACCCAAAGTTCGGCACTGTGCTTTTTGTTATGTTTGAAGGGCTGCGTCTGTCGGAGCGGCACGGGATCAAACTGTTTGACAACGGAGGTGTAGTCCGGGCCTCCATAGCTGCCGGCCACTTCCGCAATCCCTTCGAGCATCTTTCCCAGCTCGACCTCCGCCACCGGTGACCTGGCGGGTTCGCGTTTGATCGCGTCTTCAACCAGGGGATTCGGCATCGTCAGCAGCTCAATGAGCGGCTTGAGTTCGCGCAATCGATGGACGGCAGCCTTGAGGATCTGCTCCGACTCCAGCCAATAGTCCGGATCGTTCTTGGTCAACCGCTCGCGACCTAGCGGCGGCAAGACGGTCGGAACCCAATAGCGCAAGAGTACGAAGAGAATATAGTCGAGTTGGCCGCCGATCTTTGCGAGCCGTTCTACAAGATGACCCGATTGGATCGACACAAAAAATCCGCGAGCCCGATCGGCAACTTGGAGTCTTTCGGCAAGAGCCACCCACCAGGATTCAGTCGCACGCCAGGAGAAACCCGACGAATCAGCCGCTGTCGTCATGGTCGCACGCCATAGCTGGACAGGAAAGTCCGCGCATGGTACTGCCGCCTCGGACCAAAAGCAACCGCTTGACTTGGGCTTCCGATCCAGTATCCTGGGGCAGCGCAACCGCTTGGAGAGGAGGCGTGGATGGCTCGGCTGATTCTCTTGCGTCATGGCGAATCGCAGTGGAACTTGGAAAACCGCTTCACCGGTTGGGTCGACGTGCCCCTCTCACCTCGCGGCATTCAGGAAGCCAAGAATGCCGGGGAAAAACTGCGCAGCTTCACGTTCAATCGAGCGTTTACGTCGGTCCTCACTCGCGCCATTGAAACTCTCCGTCTGGTGCTCGAGGCCATCGGTCAGACGAACATCCCTATCGAAAAGGACAAGGCCCTCAACGAACGGATGTACGGGGAATTACAAGGATTGAATAAGGCCGACACGGCGAAGAAATACGGTGATGAGCAGGTGAAGATCTGGCGGCGCAGCTACGACATACGTCCACCGGGGGGTGAGAGTCTCAAAGACACGGCCGATCGTGTGTTGCCCTACTACGAGAATAAAATCAAACCCTGCGTCCTCAAGGGCGAGACGATCTTGATCGCCGCTCATGGGAACAGTCTCCGGGCCTTGGTCATGCAACTGGAACAACTGTCGAAGGAGCAGGTCCTTGAGTTGAATATTCCGACAGGGGCGCCGTTGTTGTATGAATTCGACAAGAACGGGATAGTGGCGAATCACCGCTACCTCTAGCAAACAACTGAACAGCGTTGTCTTGCAGGGTCGTGGTCACTCGAGAGAGTCAGGTGATTCGACGCCAAGAAACGAGCAGACTGCGGAAGCAATCGACTCGATTGGAGGACATTGAACGGCGAGACGAATCAGGATCAGCGACCAGAAAGGTGGACGGGAAAACGTATGCCAACATGCGATGGCAAGACCTCACCCCGTCTTCATGCGCTTCAATGTGACACGCGTCTGTATCCCTGACGCTGATAAGCTTCGATGCAATCCCGCTCGCGTTGGTACACAATTTCTGCACGTTGATTTGTATCATCTTGACTGCATTGTACGGTCTTGCCGGTTTCCGGGTGGCGCAGGATCACAGGGCCGGTGCAGCCAGCGAGGACAGCCACAGCCCCACTCATGGCGAGTACGGAGATGGCAGAGCTGTGTCGGGCCGTCACTTGCCTCCGCTCGCCCCCGAGTCATCGCTTGGGAGAATCGGCACGCACTTGAACATAATAAAGTGGGATTTCTTCGGGTCCTTCTTCCCGGTCACCCAATACACGCCCACCTCGTCCCCCGGCACCATGCTGTCCCCAGGACCAATCTGGGTGCGCCTGAAGGTTTGCACCAGGACCATCACGTGTCGCTCGCAGGCAGGGAGCTCTGAGGGAGGACTTGAGAACCATCCGTTAAAGTTCGAGATGGCGACAAATTGCTCCGGCTGCTCCGCCGCAAGAGCAATCGGCCTCACCGTTGCGAAGAGCGCGAGCGTCACGAGCGCGAGTCCACTTAGGTATCTCATTTACGTCCTCCTGGTCTTCTTCCACCCAGTCCGCAATCGAATCGTTCGGCCCCGGTACGCGGTACGCTTCTCTTTCTCGTAAGACCTGCTCTCTCTGGTAAGTCCACGCGCGATCAGCGACTCCACGGTCACCTATGGCTCGCCTTCGGCACACGGCGGGGCCGGTCAACCAGCTGACGGTCCAGCATGACGGTCATCCGCATTTTCCGTCTCGTCATGGACGTATAGCTCATTCATCGGAGCGAGCACATGATCTGTAGCCCGCGCACCAAGGCTCCGCGGATCGGGCGGAGAATACCACAGACGACGAACGTACGCTGCCGGGCATGTGATCGGCGCCAGCAGCCACCCTGTACAGCCCGCTGGTTTGCCGCATGTCGACACCGTTCCGACGCGCTCTGTGATGCGTTGCGATAGAAAAACAATTTCCGGGGAAAGCGACTCAAGTCTGGTAATCAGGCAACGGCCTGCTCCGCTTGTTTCACACGGTGGCCTGAGGTTACGTGTGAGCGCTTGGCTTATGCAGCTTTCGCGGGCTGCCAGCGAAGGCCGATAGCGAGCAACTCTTGTAATAGGTCCTTGTAAGAATAGCCGGCTCGCTCGGCTGAATCGGCGAAGTCTTCGTCGTGGGCTATTTGAGGATTTGGATTGGCCTCGAGGACATAGACGTTCTCCTGTCCGTCCATGCGGAGATCAATTCGGGCATAGCCACTGAGGTCAAGGGCACGATACACTCGCTTCGCGAGATGTTGAATTTCTTCAATCTTCTGTTCCGGTAAATTTTTTGCTTCTTCCGAGCGAATCCCGTATTTCTCCTGATACTTGCGGCTCCACTTGACTCGCTCGGTGGCAATCCTCCGGGCATCGTCCGGAAGCCTATCCATGATCAGTTCCCACACTGGAAATGCATGCAGATGTCCATTACCCATCAGACCCACATAGAATTCCCGGCCCTCGATATAACGCTCGATCAGAGCGCTGGTTCCGACGCTGTTATGGATAAACGCGACTCGTTCTTTGAGCCGCTCATCGTCCTGGACGATCGAAGCTTGTGAAATACCCAGTGACGCTTCTTCCGTCACTGATTTGACGATCAGAGGAAACGAGAGCCGGGACGGCCGCTTCACGAGACGGCCTTGCGGCACCACTGTGAACTCCGGAAATGGGATGCGATGGAATGAGAAGAGCTTTTTCGACAGGACCTTGTCGCGAGCCAGCATTAATCCTCGTGGATTACAGCCGGTGTAGGGCACGCGAAGCAATTCGAGATAGGACACGACGTTCTGGTCATAGACCGCGACTCCATCGAATTCTTCCAAGAGGTTGAACGCAATATGAGGCCGCCACTCTTCCACTGCCGCACGAATGACGCCCAGATCGCTCTTGACGCCCAGTGGCTTCACGTCATGGCCCAGCTTGCGGAGCGTCGACACGACATCATACTCCGTCTTCCACTCAGCCATCTCAGGCTTTCGTCCAGAACGAGGATCCGGCGGAACAAGATCCTCGTGCATGAGGACAAGGACGCGCAGTCGTCTCATACCGCCACCTTGTGCCTGCCGCTTCGAAGATAATTCATCGTGTGGACGGTCAGCAGAATCGTATAATCCAGCTTGGCCTGTTCTTCCGGTATCGGCAGGCGTAAGCCCAACTCACGGCAGCGCTGGATCATGTCCTCCAGCACCTGATCGATCGTGTATTGATATTCTCCGGTCCACCCAGCAACCTTGCGGCGGACCTCCTTGCGAAAGCGTTTCAGGAACGTTGCGGCCGGCATCCTATCGGCATGCGCTGGCGCATCCGAGAAGAGTCGTTTCAAGTCTGGATCGTAGAAGGAGGGGCGCTCCACGCCATAATGACTTCTCTTTCGGTCATAATGTTCGCGCAGCGTTTTCTTGATCGTCTGGATCGGGTCAACCTCTTCCTTGGTGACCACTTTGGGCGGCATATCCGCCAGACTCTTTAGAAGACCATCCAGATACTGGAGTTTTTTTAACACCGGCCAGCCCTTATACCGATCGATCCATGTACTATCCGGCGTCAGCCACACGGCAAACGTTTCGGCAAAATCTTCGTCAGGATGGCTTTGGGCATACCAGACGTCCAGATGACGCACGAAGCTCCGGCTGTAGGGACGGGGCCTGTAATATTGCGGATAGGGTTGAGACGATTTTCCAAAGACCTGTTGGCGACTTCGCAAGCGACGAATCCGGTAGGCGTTTTCAATTGCATGGCCTGCCTCATGCCTTAAGATGCGCATACACCATTCCGGCGTACCGCCTTCGACTTCCAACATCTGCGCGAGTTCGAGTTTGACGAGTCGAGGATGGGCGAGATAGAAAGGCACGGCGATGCCGGGCACACCATCCGGCGTGAACCATTCGTTGGAGATCCAGAAGTGAGGACGGAACCGTAAGTGCTTGGCTTCAAGCTCCAGATACAGCTGTTCGATCTGTTTCGACAAGAATCCGCTTTCGAGACTCACCCCAAGCCGGCACATGGGGAGATCCAACAGCTTCTCATCTGGCCAGGAAGCCCATTCCGGCTCTGATTGCCGGGACTCCACTCCCGGAAATCCGTGCAGTGACGTTCGCTGCATGTCCGAACCCCTCGAGTGTCTGAGACGTTCGCCGCTCTGAAAAAATATAGCATGCGATCATGCGGGACCATCAAGACGCGTCAGGCGATTGGATGCCAGGTCGATCGCAATGGAGAAAAATTGTCTCTTCCGTCCAAGAATGGACTCGATCAGCCCTTTGGAAGAGATAAGCGGATGTGAGGAAGCTTGGACAGAAACGAGGGGATGTCCTTCCAGATCATATCGATGACCGAGGATACATACATGCGCGCCTGATTGAGGTCCTGTTCCCAGTTCGGATGGGCCTCGTGCAAATCCAAAATCGGCTCGTCCCGACCATAGCAAATTTGTTTAAAGAGTGGCGCGTCGATCCCAAACTCCCGGTGGATAAACGTTTGATGATCGTGACTCATGGCCACAATCAGATCAGTCTGTTCTAGCAACTCCTGCGTCAATCTGCGCTGCACATGAGTGGACACGTCGGCACCCTTCTCATGAAGACAGCGCAGGATCCAGGGATGAACAGACTGCGGTTTGGCCTCAATACCCGCCGATCCGACCAGATAGCGATTACCAGGCTTAAGTTGCAGTTTTGTCGCATACTCAGCGACGACGCTCCGGAAGATATTCCCGGTACAAACAAAGAGAATCGAAAGCACCGGTCTATCACTGGGCTTCATAACAGTCTCCACCGAATGTCCGTACAAGGATCGACAGTTACACGATCAGCCGCGTACAATACCACCGGATGCAGATCCCAACCAAACGGATGCCGTCACTGTCCAAACTCGATGAGGCCACCGAGCAGCTGCAAACCCGCCTGCTTCGTCTCGTCGGCCAAACCATCGCCGAGTATGGGCTGATCGAGGATGGCGACAAGGTCATGGTGTGCGTCTCGGGTGGGAAAGACAGCTATGGCCTGCTCGATCTCCTGCTCGTGCTCCAACGGCGGGCACCGATTCGCTTCGATCTCGTAGCGGTGAATCTCGATCAAAAGCAGCCCGGCTTTCCTGCCCATATCCTCCCCGAGTACCTCACGGCGGCGGGAATTCCCTTCCACGTCGAGCAACGAGACACATACTCGATCGTCAAACGGCTCATTCCTGAAGGACAGACGACTTGTTCACTCTGCTCACGCCTACGTCGTGGGCACCTGTACCGCGTTGCCTCGGAGCTGGGTGCCACCAAGATCGCGCTCGGTCACCACCGCGACGATATTCTTGAAACGCTCCTCTTGAATTTATTCTACACCGGAAAACTGAAGACGATGCCGCCAAAACTCCGTTCGAAGGACGGGCATCATCTTGTTATCCGCCCTCTGTCAGCCGTACGAGAAGCTGATCTCGCTCGCTATGCCGAATTGCGTTCCTTTCCAATCATCCCATGCGACCTCTGTGGCTCTCAAGAAGATCTCAAGCGGAAGCAGATAAAGGCCTTCCTGTCCGAATGGGAACAACGTTCGCCCGGATGCGCGGACAGTATGTTTGCGGCCTTATCAAATGTCGCACCGGCACTGTTACTGGACAAACAGCTGTTCGATTTTGATTCGCTGCGCAGCTCACAGCACGTTGAGGGAGACGAAGACGCCTGGTTGGATCACGATCCTGAGGCTCACGCGTGAGCCTCAGGATAATTCACAAACAACTTCTCTCTTGCAGTGTCTAATCACACGGACAAGCCGCCTGCAGGTTGTTTCGTCGGTAAGACCTCCCGAAGGGGAATCACGTCTTCAATTTCGAAGCAAAGTGCTTGCGGAACTTCACGACCTTGGGGCCAACCACGGCGGTACAGTAGCCTTGGAAGGGATTCCGAGCAAAGTACTGCTGGTGGTAGGGCTCAGCTTCGTACCAGGTTCCGGCTGGCGTCACTTCTGTGACTAGAGGACTGCTATAGATTTGTTCCTTTGTCACTGTCTCAATGACTTTTTCTGCCATCTGTTTCTGCTCGAGAGAATGATAAAAAACGGCGGACCGATATTGTGTTCCGACATCATGACCTTGTCGATTGAGCGTCGTCGGATCATGAATCACAAAGAAGACCTCGAGCAGTTCCCGAAAACTGATGATGGCCGGGTCGAAAGTAATACGCACAGCTTCGGCATGGCCGGTCTGACCACTACAGACCGCCTCATAGGTCGGATTGCCGGTGTGGCCTCCGATGTAACCGGATTCCACCGATATGACACCCTTGATCTGGTCATACACCGCTTCTAAGCACCAAAAGCAGCCGCCAGCGAGGGTCGCCGTTTCGTGCCGAGGTAGAGAAGTTATCGTCGACGGATTCACCGTTACCTCGTTCGTTATTTTTGCCGGGATCTCTGGATCCTTGCACCAATCCTGGCGGCGAGCCAAAGGTGCTCATGCAATCCGTTCCGAGTCCGTCGAGACCCGGACCGTCGGTGCTCCATCTCAGGCATGTCCTCCCTCTTCGAGTTCCTCGAAGGCATCAATTAATTCTTCTAGGTCGTCTCGACCTTCCGCATCGACTGCGAGAAATTCGATTCCAAACGTATCCTCGTCGACCCAACGGACCAAAGCCTGATCAATTAGCAGCGGCTCTTCTTCCCCGGGCACCATCAGTCGGACTCGAATTTGTTTTCCGGGGAATACATCAATCCCGCTTTCAATTCTGGCCCCACCGAGGGAGAGATCAAGGGTGACACCCTCAACTTCATGGGAATTCCCCAATAGTAGGCTCTTGAGGTGGGCCGGAACTCGACGGTGCTGCCGCCTCTCCATCAAGCCCACGGCTTCCCTACTCGGCCGACAGAACCCCTATTCTTCGTCTTCTTCAATGTCCTCGATCCCCTCATAGCTGATTTCTGAGAAGGCCGCAGCAGCTTTCTCACATGCGGCTTCCACCAACTCTTCAGCCTCTTCTGCTGAATCGGCATGGACGACAAACTTCACCGTGATCGCATATCGTGAATCCACTGCTCCTCCTTCGTGTCCGTTACTTCAACACAAGCCCCTAAATAGCAGACCGCGTCGTCTTCGTTCCTCATGATGCGAAAGCGACCTCCGATCCAGCGGCAGAAATAACGCCATCCAGGCAGAGTGAGGAATACGCCTCTCATCACGAGAAATCAACCTGCGACTTGTCCCCAAAATATGTTCCTGGTTACATCACAAGGGCTGCAGGGAACCCCGGAGGATAATGACCTAAAGTTCTTTTGGAGCGATCTATCGGAGAGTTTGAGTCTTCACTTCGGCGCGACTGGGTTGAGTTCGGCTTCGAGGGCCTTTACCAAGTTATTCAGCTTGGCTCGCTCTTCTGTCCTCATTTTCACAAATGCGACACCAAAGGTGTTACCTCGCACCCATCGCACCTGAGCTTCATCGACTCGGAGGGGCCAATCAAGACTCGGAGCATAGATCCGACACTCAAACGCCGCACCAATGACGACCGGTATGTCAGTTTCGATTCTGCATCCGCCGGAGGATAGATCAAGTGTCCGCCCATTCCCTTCCCTTTGCCCTCCAGAGAAAGTGCTTCGAAACTGTGCGGTGAACCGCGGTTGCGCGCGTTTTTCCATCTTGACGCTCCTCCTCCATCACGACATCCATGAAACAAAGAACCCCGGCGCCTCTGCGGAAAGTGCGCCGGGGCTCACTGACATCCCTAGTTATGCCGTCATTTCTTTTTTACGGACAGTAACACGTGTCCGCGGCGGTTCTGCTGATAGCAGGCTTCGTCATGTTCGGCACAGAAGGGTCTCTCCTTCCCATATGAGATGATAGCGATTTGCTTCGGGGCCACTCCCATCTCGACCAGATAGCTCCTCGCAGCCTTGGCTCGCTTTTCACCGAGCACGAAGTTGTATTCGCCCGTCCCTCGCTCATCACAATGTCCCTCAACTTTCATCACCGCACCAGGGTGAGCCTTCAGCCATTCCGCATCTCGATTCAGGGCGTTCATGCCAGAATCTGAAATCACCCATTGATCATATCCAAAAAAGACATCTTGAAGCCCCGCTTCAATCGCGGCCTTTTCTTCTTTAGTGAGTTCCGCACGTTGCCTTTCATTCATTCCTGATGAAGACACCGCAGCGATTCCACCGCCACGTTGCAACCGTTCTTCAGAGGGGTTTTGTGAAAATCCGCTCAGCTCTCCGCTGGATCCTCCCCCAGATATCGTGGGGAACTGTGAATTCCCCGATTGTCCGGCTTCCGTCTCCCCATCGGATTGCCACCACTTGGAACTGCACCCCTGTCCAGCAAGGAGAACCAAACCTATCACTGCAATGACGCCTGATCTGAATGTTTTTCCGTACATGGTTCCTCTCCAATTCCTTTCGGTGAATAATCTGATGCAACAAATATAGCACCAGAAGCGAAAACCCGCGGGTAGCAGAGCCTCCGGGGTTTATCAAGAAATATTAAAGAGTTAGGAAGATATGCGAGCACTGAGCTGGGTCTGGAAGGTAAGGAACGGCTCTACTAGGGTCTAAGGAGTAGGACGATCTGACGAGCCTGCTAGGAATGAGCGGATCTACGATCAGCCCAACGAATGGGGCGCATGAAAGTCCCCAGAGCCGCCAGCGCACATATGAACGCGAGCATGGCAAAACCCACCAACAAGAAAAAACCACCTCTGACGTCGTGGAGGAAAACCGGGTTCATGGGATATCCCTCCTCTGGTAAATCTGTCGACTATCCGCTTTGCCATCCGCAGGAACAAACCCACCGACTTATGGGATCGTGCTTCGTAAGCCAACGCCCACAGGAGGGACAGTGCCTTGTCCAGGCCAGTCGCTCTTCGTGACCGTTAGACCGTCCGTCTAGGGTGCACACAATCTCTGACTTAAATGATAGCACCGTCTCAAACTCCATCATTTATCTTCTGCGCATTTATAAGGTTATCGTCGAGGAATTGAGGAGTCTATGCAGCTTTGGTGGGGGAGCCGACCCATCGAAGCAGGTAAGGCGCTATTCGCAAGATATTGATAATACAGCGCCTATGAAGATTTCACCGAAAAATAGCAGGAAGGCTTGGTGCGCCCGGCAGGAATTGAACCTGCGACCTGCGGGTTCGAAGGCCTTTAAGGTGATTGTTCGTAACTCCCTGATCTTGCGTCTGGTCGACCGCTTTTAACTACGAGTCTGGGTACTTAGTGGCATTCTGGTTCGTGCAGTTGCTTCTAGTTGGTTATCGTCGTTTGAGCAATCTTATAACACAAAAATAGCACAGCGATGAAATGAGAGAGTCGGCTCCGGTCTCTTTCCGCTCTGGTTGGTCCGACCCTCAGAGAGGAAGTGGACCCGCTTTAAGGGGGGAGGTCAACGCGGAAAGCAGTCAGGCCTCCATTACTCCACTCGTACGGAGGAACTGTTCGGCCGCGTGATCGCGTTACTCACACGTGCACCGTTGTGCTTCTAAAGGCCGTCTCAAGACAGTGTCGCAGCGAGACCGTCAGACTACCGCTTTTTAGTTGTTCGACGGTGCCGATTCTTGGTCGTCGTTCTCTTGCGGCGCTTCAGTGGCTTGGGTCGGCGAATCCGAATGGGTTTGGGCTGGAAGAGCGGCCCACCAATAGCGTCTTCAGCGATTTCGTGGGCCAGATGGAAGTGCTCAGGCTCGGTGGAAGTCTTTTTGGTCTTCTTGGGCATAGGGCTATCATGCCATAGACAATCGCTAGAGTCACGAGTCCTCGGCGTCGCATTGAGCCCGTGCCGACCAGTGTTGACCTGCCCCCTGTAGTTGTACCACTTGCAATGTGACTCACGCGCACCGTGGCGCGATGGCTTCCGGTGCCGGCGGACGATAGCCCAGGGCGCTGTGGGGCCGAATCCGGTTGTAGGTCTGCCGCCAGCGCTCCACGA